>JAWSUX010000020.1:0-655 GCA_033852215.1 Colwellia sp.
ACTTTCCACAATCTCTCTATTGGATTGAGGTTAGGGCTATAAGGTGGAAGGTAATGTAACTCGATGTTTAATTTTTCCGCTGCTTCCTTTACTAGCAAGGAACGATGATAACCTGCACCATCAAGCACAAGCTTGAGTGTGCCACTTGAGCTATATTGCAATCGCATCTTGTTAAAAAACGCAATAATTGACTCACCATTGACCGTATCATATCTATCAATGACCGCCTCGCCTAAGTAGCCCAACCTGATAGCGCCGACAATATTTAAGCGGGTACGACTTCCTGTGGTTTCAATTGGCTTATCGACACCTGTTCTTATCCAGCCTGACGTGATTTTTGTCGCCTGAGTAGGATGTACTGCGTCCATGAATAACAAAACTTCATCATCTTCAAGCGTTGCTTTTAAATGATTATATTTTTCAATAAAGTCTGCTTGCTTTTGAACGTCAAACTTATGAGGTACACCTTTTGGTTTCTTATAACTAAAGCGGTGTTGATGTAACCATTTATTGATACCTGGTACGGAATATTCAATCCTAAAAGTTTTTTTAATATAAGCAATGATTTGATGCTGATGCGAGTATGTAACATCACATAAGTGCTCAATGACGCATTGAGTTTGCTCTTCATTTAAATGACTTTCTGAGCCACCAC
>JAWSUX010000236.1:0-1213 GCA_033852215.1 Colwellia sp.
TGGAGTTCCTACCATTACTGTGCAAAGGAGTATGTTTTGAAGTTTGTCTTACTATTGATATTGTCTATTTCTTCGGTGTTAGCGCACGCAGAAGTCGATTATAGATCCCCATCTCGTGATTATATTAATATAAAAGGTGACTGGAATATCTTCTATGAAGCTAGTATGGAAAGGTCAAATCCTCAACTAGCTAAAGACTCTTTGCGTAAGTTAAAAAAAACATTAAATTCAATTGAACAAAAGTTACCTTATACCTCTTTGCGAAAACTCAAAACCTTAAAGGTTTTCTTGATGTGGGGTGATGACTCGCCACATGGAGGAAAAAAAAGTGGAATGAGATTTGTTAGACGAGGTGAAACTAATAAGAGACTTCATTATGATGATCAATGGGAACATTCTGTAGTTATTTATAGTGCAGAAAATTTAATGTATTTAACGGATATGTGGGCTAAAAAAGCTTTAACCCATGAGCTCTCTCATGCTTGGCACATAATGCACTGGCCAGATAAGTACGTCCAAATATTAAAACCATGGAAAAATGCTAAGGCAAAAAAATTATACACTAATGTTAAAGACTATAAGAATCGCATTAAACCTGAAGCTTATGCTATTAAAAACAATTTAGAGTATTTTGCTGAACTATCTGCGATGTATTTTGTTGGTGGTGATTACTTCCCATATGAAAAGGTAAAACTAGCTAATTACGATCCTGCAGGAGTAGATATGGTCAAAAAACTATGGTCTGTCAGGTAATTGCACATAACGAATAAGGATAGGTTGTGCGCAGCCGCAACCTTATCCAGTTGTTGAACAAGCCCGGTCATCTAAAGCCGCTTGCATAGTAGACTGGTTCTTATCTGGTGAATTTGTCAAAGACTAAATGGCTATCAGCCTAAAGAAGGCTGAGTCGTTATTGTTATTTGAATCTCCAGTACCTTCTTTTATAATCCTATATTTTTGCGTTAACGTCCTATTTTATTTCTTAAAACTGAAGCTTTCAGCTCATCAGGCGAAAAAAATTAACATGACAGTCACTCTTAAAAAGTAAATACGTTATGCAAAAGACAGTAATTTTTTGGGTTATAGAGTGTTGTGAACGATTGACTGATGAATGTTTTCTGTGAGTTTTAAAAACACCCAACAAATATGGAATTACAGGCGTGACGATGCCTTGGCGTTAATCAGCAAAATTAACATGACATATATGGACGAT
>JAWSUX010000237.1:0-2534 GCA_033852215.1 Colwellia sp.
ATAAATGTATAGAGAGCTGTGAACAACCATTATTTTCGGGAACGTTTACAGAAAAAAATGATGAAAAAGCTTGGCCTGTTACGTTAGAAATTAGCGATAAATGTTTAGCCAAAAATAATATTTATTGTCAAAGTTGTCGTGATGAATGTGAAACCAGCGTAATTAAATTTAACTTCCTAAACTCTAGCATTCCACAGCCAAGCATTAACGAAGTTGATTGTAATCAATGCGGGGCATGTATTAAAAGTTGCCCACAAGATGCCTTAACTTTTAACTTCGAGCCAACAGTAAGTTAACTTAACCTAAAGAATGAATATGACACAAAATACAAACAATCAACCTTCTGAATATCACGTAGCCAGCTTTGTTGCCTATTGTATTTTAACAGAAGTAGAAACTGTTAAAAAAGCGATTACTGATGTGGATGGTACCGAAATACATGCCACCAGTGAAGAAGGGAAAATAGTTTTCACCATAGAAAGCCATAGCCATAAAAATATTGGCAAGAAAATGGATATTCTAGGGGTACATACTGGCATTATTAATTTATCGCCCGTTTATCATCAAGTGCTCGATGAAAGTAACAATGATAGTGCTGCAGCATCATAAGAATTAAGAAAGTACAAATTAAGTAAAGAATAAAAAACCATATTTTAAAACCGAATCAAAAGCAAAAGGAAGGTGACACGATGACAATTAATCGCCGAGAATTTATAAAAGCAAACGCAATTGCAGCCGCCGCTGCTGTTGCCGGGGTATCTGTTCCAGCTATTGCCTCAAACCTAATTACTAGCTCAGACATTACTAAACTTAAGTGGGATAAAGCCCCTTGTCGTTTTTGTGGTACAGGCTGTAGTGTTAATGTTGGCGTAATGGATGGCAAAGTTGTTGCTACCCACGGTGATATCAAGTCACCAGTGAATAAGGGACTGAACTGTGTTAAAGGTTACTTCCTTTCTAAAATTATGTACGGCAAAGATAGATTAACTACGCCACTACTTCGTATGACTAATGGTAAATACGATAAAGAAGGTGAGTTTGCACCCGTTTCTTGGGATCAAGCTTTCAATGTAATGGCTGAAAAAGCCAATGCTGCCTTACAAAAAGATGGCCCTACCGCGCTTGGCATGTTTGGCTCAGGTCAATGGACAGTACAAGAAGGTTATGCAGCAGTTAAATTGATGAAAGCTGGCTTTCGTACTAACAACATTGACCCGAATGCACGTCACTGCATGGCTTCTGCTGTTGGTGGTTTTATGCGTACTTTTGGTATCGATGAGCCTATGGGTTGTTACGATGATTTAGAAGCGGCTGATGCTTTTGTCTTATGGGGTTCAAACATGGCAGAAATGCACCCTATTTTATGGACACGTCTAACAGATCGTCGTTTAAGTGCAGCGCATGTAAAAGTTGCAGTATTATCAACGTTTGAACACAGAAGTTTTGATTTAGCAGATAATGGCATGATTTTCACGCCACAAACTGATTTAGCAATTTTGAACTATATTGCTAACTATATTATTCAAACTGATCGCGTAAACAAAGATTTTGTTAACAAACATACTAATTTCAGATTAGGTGAAACCGATATAGGTTATGGCTTACGCCCTGAACATCCATTAGAGAAAAAGGCGAAGAACAACGGGAAAACCAAAGGTAGTTCAACAGCGATTGATTTTGATGAATATGCAAAATTTGTTAGTACGTATACCGTTGAATATACGTCAAAACTATCAGGTGTACCTGAGCATAAACTAAAAGAATTAGCTGAAATGTATGCTGATCCAAAAATCAAAGTAACGTCTTTTTGGACTATGGGCTTTAACCAACATACTCGTGGCGTATGGGCTAACAACCTCGTTTATAATATTCATTTGTTAACAGGTAAAATATCTACGCCTGGTAACAGCCCGTTTTCATTAACAGGTCAACCTTCAGCATGTGGTACTGCACGTGAGGTAGGTACATTCTCACACCGTTTACCAGCAGACATGGTGGTTAAAAACCCTAAACATCGTGCTATTGCTGAGAAAATATGGGACTTACCTGAAGGCACTATTCCACCGAAACCGGGTTACCATGCCGTTTTACAAAACCGTATGCTCAAAGACGGAAAATTGAATTTCTATTGGGTGCAATGTAATAACAATATGCAAGCGGCCGCTAATATCAATGAAGAAGTATATCCTGGTTACCGTAACCCAAAAAACTTTATTGTGGTATCTGACCCTTACCCAACGGTTACCGCACAGGCCGCTGATTTGATTTTACCAACCGCAATGTGGGTAGAAAAAGAAGGGGTTTATGGTAATGCTGAGCGTCGTACGCAATCTTGGTACCAAATGGTGGAATCACCAGAAGGTGCTAAATCAGATTTATGGCAGTTAGTTGAATTCTCTAAGCGCTTTAAAGTTGAAGATGTGTGGCCAGAAGAGCTTATCGCTCAAAAACCTGAAGTACGTGGTAAAACATTATTTGATGTACTTTATAAAGACTCGTCTGTGGGTAAATACTCACTTGATGAGATACCAGAA
>JAWSUX010000238.1:0-1401 GCA_033852215.1 Colwellia sp.
CCCAGGGCTGCTGTCATTAACAAAAACACATGTTCCCACTCATGAGAAGCTAAAAAACTTAAACCAAGTAAAGGTAATACAGGCAATAAAATAGGCAAAAGTATGCAATGCAGTGCACATAAAGAAGTTGCTGTGATGCCTATTCTGTCTAACATTTTCATTCCAAAATGAGTGAGCGAGTATCGACTGGCTTATAGAGCACCAATCTAAAACGAGATAATATCACAATTGATATATTATAACATTAGTTTATTAGTTGAAAAGATGCAAGAAACAACAGAAAATCGCTGATTCATTAAGCCCTTTCTATAGGAAAACTTATCACTTGATTAATATGTTCACCTTTTAATGCCAACATCACCAAACGATCTACGCCTAAAGCAACCCCTGAGCATTGTGGCAATCCATGAGACAACGCAGTAATAAAACGTTCATCTACTGGCTTCGCAGTTAAGCCCTTAACTAACCTTTTAGCATTATCCTCTTGAAAACGTTTAGTTTGTATTTTGTCATCGGTCAGTTCATGAAAACCATTAACTAATTCTATACCTTGATAATAACATTCAAATCGCTCTGCAACTCGCGGATCTTTTAACGATAGTTTAGCTAAAGAAGCCTGTGTTTTAGGGAAGTTATATACAAAACATGGTGCATCAATACCAATAGTTGGCTCTATTATTTCACTAAAAATAAATTGTAATAAGATATCAATATCATTTTTTGAATCAGTAACCAGCCAATCACTTAACATTTCATATTTTTTTATTAATGATAACAGCTCAACTCGGCTCGAAGTTAACGGGTCAAGGTTCACCTCTTTTATAAAAAGTTCTTGATATGTAATTTGCCTAGGATCTGCACAAAGTAGGATAGTTTTTAGTAAGTCAGCTACCTCTTTCATTAAATCAAAATGGTCAAATCCTAATCGATACCATTCCAACATCGTAAACTCTGGATTATGATTACAGCCCGCTTCTTCGTGTCTGAATGCTTTCGATATTTGAAAAATACAACCATAACCCGAAGCCAATAAACGCTTCATGTGAAATTCAGGTGATGTTTGCAAAAATAAACTCGCTGAATGTTCAGAAGAACTATTACTCAAGAAGTTATAACGACAAGATAAAGCATCTATATGGACATCAGTGACTGTACCTTGCGATAAAGCAGGAGTTTCAACTTCTACGACATTACGTTCAGCAAAAAAAAGTCTAATGTCCTGTAATATCGTTGCTCTTTTTTTCGCGTTTTTCCATGAAAGTGTACTTTGCCAAGTCATTTAAATTCCTCTGAAAATGATACTAAAAATTGAGGTGGCTATAATGAATTTCCGATCAGAAATTTCAGAAATGATGACTGGTATTATAGTGCGAGTTTTGTGATCAAAAAAGGCCGCGTTAG
>JAWSUX010000239.1:0-7004 GCA_033852215.1 Colwellia sp.
ATACTGGCGGTATACAAGGACTGGGCGGCATGTTTGAACAAAACAGGTTAGCAGCATCTGAATGGCCAGAGCTGCCTGTGCCTTAGCGTGCATGCCACTTAAAAAATCAAACGATAGCGACCTTTATTATCTGGATTACCCAAAAAAGGTAATGCTGACTTTAATTGAGCAGGAAATTTAGCTGCGGGTGTTAAGTACCCTTGGCCAGAGGTTGTCATTTTTTTATTTTGAGCACTACCTTTCATGCCAATATTGACACTAAACGATAAACCCAAATCATTTTTAGCTGCAAGCTTCACCACTAAATCTCCTTTTTCACAAGAAATTTTCGCTTTAAGCTTACCCAGTTTAATATTTTCTTCCATAGCAATAATACCTGCACGTGACCAATTAATATCACCATTAGCCTGCTGACATGTTTGTTCATTAAGAGAGAAGTCAACTTGTGTTAGGTGTAACTCAAGCTCCCCTTTCGCTGTTACAGGTAAAGGTAGGTTGGCTAGTTGAGCAATATCATTTGCTGGTAATAAAAGATCAACATCCGTGAAATAAAATTGATCTTGAGAAACCGCTAAAGTGAATCTCCCTTCCGGGCCTGCTAACAATGCATCACCAAAACGAATGTCAATTTTCGGCGTAAAACTCAGTAAAGACCAAAAGCTTAACGATGTTTCCACTTGCTGAATTGAGCTGCTATTAACAGAGTTAGCTAATACTACTTGCGCTATTTCACCTTGCCATACAGTGCCTGAGACACCGCTAAGCATAATTGCATTAGGTAATGTTAGCTTATTCACTAACCAAGGTAAGGGCAACGTTGCTAGTACAAAAATTAAATAACTAGTAAAAAATATTGCGCCTAAGCTAAACCATTTTTTCATGTAATCTCTCTGTTTATTTTTATTGATGATTTAGCATTTATTTAACTATAACCTACTAAGAAATGCTTATAACAAAAGTAATTACTTACTATCTTGCCAACTGTAAACGTCGTACTTTTACTTCACCTGTGCGTTCGGCATGTGTTAAATCTATTCCCTGCACTTGCAAACCTTCTTTATTCGCTAAGTGCTCAAGCCAAAACAATAATTTGGTGAACGGTACATTATCTATCCATACTTGTAAGTTATTGCCTTGCGGCTGCATCCGAGTAATGGTTAATTTATATGAATTAGCACTTTTATTAACGATACCAGACAAACTGCCCTTACTATTACTTGTTTGAGTATTGCGTTTGGCTTGCTTGTACTGAGCAGTATTGTCTGTCACCCAAGTTAATAACGTTTGTTGACGGATAAGTTTTTTATTTGCATTAGCCAAACTCTCATTTAAGGGCTGCCATATTGCACTATAAAGAATAAAAATTATCACTAACGTTGCCATAATACTGACCAGACGTTGTTCTCTAGTATTGAGCTGTTGCCACCATGCTTTCATTATGATGTTCCTCGTTTAGATTTTTTAGTGCTTTTTTTCTTATTTTTTGTATTTACATTACTGTGACGAATACTAAACGATCCTGTCACTTGTGAGTCCTGACTATTTTGCGCGCCTTGTTTTACGCTTAAACCTTCTTGCTCAAGTGCCGCTTTAAACTGCTCAAATGTTTGATAATTACTGGCAATAGCTTGTATGCGTAATTCTTGACGTTTGTTATCAAATTTTAATGATTCAGGTTTTAACGTTGATACTTTGCTAAAAGCAGGGGTGATTTTCGCTAACATAGCTAAAAAACCAGCGCTATCACTCGCACCGCCTAGTTGAGCCAATTTTTGATTCAATTGTGATTTTATCGTGGCAATGCGTACACGTTTTGTTTTTGGGAAAGCTTTTTTATATTGCTCAATAATTTGTGCTTCTACTTGCTCTTTTTTCGTATTAACTTGCCATAACTGCGCGGCTTTAAAAGTAAAGTTCAGCAATAAAGCAAATACCGCAACAGCGGCAACCCAATACCACTGTTTTATACCCGCCTCATGATTGTCTTTAACCTTATATTCGCCTTGTAATAAGTTAAAGTTATTGCTGTTTTGATAATGTTTTGCCATTAATGCCAAAGGCAGCTCTTCTGGCATAGCTTCAATATTAAGCTGCTCGCTGTAAGGCAAAGGTGAATAACTGTTAATTTGAATACCTTGCTCTTGTTCATGCTCTTGCTCGGCTTCTTCGTTATTTTCTAAAGCATGATGTTGAGACAACTTGTGGCACTGTAACTGCCAAGTAGCTAAATCAAGCGTGAAACCTTGCCATGCCCCTTGACGCACAATAATTTGCTGCCTATCTCCATCACCTAACGCAATAACATGCCACTCACTTTCTATGTTCGGCATTGCTTTAGGTAATGATAAGACTTCTGGCACGAAAACTTGGCTTTGAATTTTTGCTTCGTCTAACCATGCAAGCCATTGTCGTATTTGTTTATGCTCAACTATTGCAGTGAAACAATTATTTTCTTCGTTATGTTGTTTTAACTCTGCGTAGGCAAAAAACAGCTGGTCAACATCTTGTGCTAAATTGTCTTCTAACATGTACGGTACAGCCAAACGCATAGCGCGGTTTGACTTAGCGGGTACTGATAAGCTCTTTAATAATACGTCACTACTCGGGACGATTATTTTAACGACACGATGCGCGGCTTTCTCAGTTAATTGTATGAGTTGCTCCGCATTAGCCAACTCACCACTGCCAATAATTTCGAATGTATCACTATCATTGTTGCCAGCAGCAATTAACCAATGAATTGTATGATGTGCCTGACTACCAAGGCGAATGAATAATTTTTCTGTCACTAGTTACGTCCTATCGTACGACTAATTATATGAATTTGTTGATCATCGGCTACTTTCATCACTGAATTCAGAAAGAAATAGCTGTTACTAAATTGCGTGCTTGCTTGTAAACTAAAATATTTACTGTCAACGTCAAACTGTTTTATTTGCCAGCCCTCTAAAGCGAGTGATGTTACTTCAGGTAAAGCATGAAAAGCTTGTAGGTTTTCAAAGCCTTCCTCCTCACGAGCCGATAATATTTGCTGTGCTTCATCAAGGGTTGAGCCTAATAAAGCCTGTAACAATACCACCTGTTCACTGGTGATGGTATTGATGTTTATTTTATGGTCACTATTTTGCGGCAAAACACAAACATAAGGTTTTAACGCCAAGATTACCGCGGGGGTAAAATGCTCTACCAATCTTAATTCGCTGACACTGGCTAAATAATGATTAGCCGCTAAATAGGCAAAATCTCTGCTCGCATAATCATCATCTTCAGCGCCTGAAGTGCCGGTGATATGACCATCTCCGTCTAACCAATCGGTTAGCGCATCGGCCATCGAAAGAGCTTCAAATTGACCAATACCTTCAATAGCCAATTGAGGTAGTAATTTTTCTAACGCAATACGTGCCGGTTGTTTATTTGACGGCGGTTTATCACCATTTTTATCACCTTTATCAACACGCAAGGCGTTTAAATTTAAGCAGGCCTGTAAATCGTTAATTTTACCACTGATCTCACCAAAGTCGACCGGGTAAGTACTTTCAGCTTGTGCCCAACTTTGCCCTAAATGTGTCACATCAGTATTACCTTTAAAGTCATTTATTAAAATGCGTTTGCTAAACTCTTCCGCGCCCATAGCGTACCAATAAGCTTGTTGGTTAAAACTGCTATTAATACTGCGCTGCATTTGCATCTGCAAGCGAGTGGTCATTTGCGCAGCAATAATGGCCGCTAACGCAACAATAAGCATCACGGTTATTAAAGCGACACCTTGCTGATGCTTTAAGCTGACTTTGCTTGCCGTCACCAGCTTACGATCATACATCGCCTGCAACCAAAAACTGTCGGCGAATCAAACCAAAATCTAAAGTATCAACCTCAATCGCGATGGCTAAGGGTAATTTATTACCTGACCAATTTTTTTGCCACTTTTTCCCATCATAAAACTCAAAATCAACACTGTCGACATCACTCAATAATTTTCTAACTTTTGGCTCTTCGCCAACAACCGCATCAACAAAATTAAAGTGCAAGCGTTCTAAGACATTGTCATTCAGTCGATAAGCAACACTTTGCATTTCACTACGCGGTAACAGTAAACCGGGATTTGTCCAGCCTGAACGCACAAAGGCTATCGCTTGATCGTTACTTAAAAAGCTGTCGTCAGCGGTTTGTATAAAATTGTCTTTGGGCGCTTCACCATTAATACGCATGGTACGTTTAGCTATTTGAACAAAATCACGTTCAATTAATAAAAAAGCACGTTGTAATTCATTCTGTCGCTCAGTACGCTTTTTAGAGTTTTCATCACCACGTAATACCGTATCAAAAATAGTAAAACCCGCGAGACTGACAACAGAAAAAATAGAAATGGCGATCAAGACTTCAAGTAAGGTAAAACCTTTATTTTTAAGTGTTCTATTTAATGAGACAGGCTTCATCACGGCTTATCCTGCGCTATGTAGGTCATTAGGCTTGTAATAGCTAATTCAGCATCTTCATCTGATCTGACTTCCATCACAATGGCTTGCATTTTTTTATTCTCAGTTTTTAATACTTTTTGCTGCCAATACCATTTACGCCCCGCCATTTCTTCTTCACCTTTACGGTTGTTTTTTGGCGGCCATTTTTGACTCAAACTTGCATTAACTAATTGATTAGAAGCAACCCAACTCGCAAACATTTTTTCTTCTAGGTAACTAATGTGCCGATAGTGATTATCGCTAACACCTAACAGCGCAATGCCAGCAACAGCAAATACCGCCATAGCGAGCATCACTTCAAGCAGCGTAAAACCTTGTGCTAATTTTCTTTGGCACTGAGCTATAGTTACCTTAATCATCAAGCACAGGTCCTTCAATCGTTAACGGGGTGCTATAAATACCAGTAACACGGTAAGCAAGATCTTCAATCTCATCGTTAGTTGCTGAAATAGCCTCTTCGTTAAAGTAAAAAGTAACGCTAAACGGGCTAATATCACCACCGGAAAGGATATAAACTTGTGGAATAATTTGCTTTTCTTTTTCTTCATCAGACAATAAAGAAAAATCTTCTTCATTTTTTTCTTTAAAGGTGTCTGCATCAAAAAGTAAAGGCTCTTCAATGGGTAAGTCATCGAGTGACAAGTCCAGTTCAATACCTTCTGGCATCTCAACAATGCTTAACCAGTCTTGATCTGGTATCTCAGCCCATTTAACACCATCAAAACCTAAAAATTGATAACTATTTTTTTTAATCACCAGACCAAGTTCAATGTTATTAAGCATGCCATAATCACTTGCCACTTCGAATATTGCGGTAAAGCGCTGACTTTCCTGTTTTAAAACATCATCAGGACGTTTTCCTGAAAAATTAAACTGTACCAAGGTGACAATAATACCAATCAAAGCGATAACAACCATTACCTCAATTAAGGTAAAGCCTTTTGAATGGAATTTTTCTCTCGATCTATTGGGAGTATTTATCATCAGAATACAGTATATATAGTAAGGTTCAGCTTTAAGCTGTACAGTTCAATTTAAAGAAAAATGCACGGAATTGACGCTAGTCAATGAGTACTTTTGACGCCTAAATTGGACTTTACAGCAACAAGGTGAATTATTACTATTGGAAATCGCCAAGATTCCAGTTACCGATATCATCTTCTGTGCTGGGCTCACCGTCTGGACCGGTTGAAAAGACATCCATTTTACTTTGCTCACCTGGATTCAATAAGATGTAGTCATTACCCCAAGGATCTTTAGGTAAGCGTTTAATATAACCACCTTCAGGAAAACGGCGAGGCTCAGGCTCAATATCCGTTTGCTCAACCAAAGCATCTAAACCTTGCTCTGTACTTGGGTAATCATAATTATCCATTTTATATAAACTTAACGAGGTTTCTAATGCTGTCACATCAGAAATAGCTTTTTGCATATTAGCGCGCTCTTGGCTGCCCATTAAATTAGGTACCACCATTGAGGCTAAAATACCTAAAATTACGATAACAACCATAACTTCTAATAAGGTAAAACCTTTAACTTTACTTCTGTGCATACTATTTTTCCTGTATTTATGTGTATGTTTGTTTATCTTTATTTTCATCTGTTTATTCGCCTTTTCATTTGGCAACAAACTTTTTTCCTGCTAGCCACCCACAAGAGTATTTAGCTGCAATATTGGCTGTAAAATGGCCATAACAATAAAGAGTACTACCCCAGCCATTACCACCATTAAAGCGGGTTCAAATGCTTTTAGTGAAATGCCAATTAACGCTTCGAACTCTCTGTCTTGGTTATCTGCTGCGCGGCCTAACATGTGTTCTAATTGACCACTTTTTTCACCACTGGCTATCATGTGTAACATCATCGGTGGAAATAACTTGGTTTGCCCTAATGACAGCCCTAAACTGGTGCCTTCTCGCACCTTATCGCTAGCCGCTTTGACTTCTTTTTTAATAAATAGGTTATCAAGCACTTCACCCGATATTTTCATGCTTTCCAATAAAGGCACGGCACTCGCATTTAAAATACTTAAGGTGCGAGCAAAACGAGCAGTATTAATACCTTTAACCACTTTACCAACACCTGGAATAGTCAATAAATGCTGGTGAAAAGCTAATTTAAAAGTAGGTTTCTTCAGTAATCGAGAGAGAACTAACATCAATAACGCACTCAGCATAACCAATGCCAAACCATAGTTATTAAGAAAATCACTGCTCGCAATTAAAAACTGTGTGGTAGCGGGTAAATTTTCACCCATGTGCTCAAATTGACCAACAATTTTTGGTACCACTGCGGTTAACAAAATAGCAATAACACCAACAGCAACCACCGTCATAATAATGGGGTAAACCAGCGCTTGAATTAGTTGTGAGCGCATTTGTTGGCGTTGTTCAGTATAATCAGCCAATCGATTAAGTACTTTATCTAAATGGCCTGATTTTTCACCTGCGGCCACCATAGCACGATATAAATTATTAAATGTTTTAGGGTATTCAGCCATACTCTCCGCAAGGCCATAACCTTCCG
>JAWSUX010000634.1:0-730 GCA_033852215.1 Colwellia sp.
ATGCGCGATCCCACCCTGGTAAGATCTTTTGCCCCTATCTTCTTTATTGAAACAATAGCTTGAACAACCTATCATATAAAAAATAATTATTAGTACCTTCATAGTGTCCAAACCACAAAGTTATAAAATCCCCTATCAAGTAGCTAACGTGCATGTTAATCCGCAGCTAAATACCATTCAAGGTGAGCGGGTAGAGCCTAGAGTAATGCAGCTACTAACTTTTTTAGTGCATCATCAAGGACAGGTCTGTAGTAAACAAGATATATTAGATGAAATTTGGCCTAGACAAACTGTTGCTGATGATACAGTTACAAGATTGATTTTTATACTCAGAGCAGCCTTAGGGGATGACGCTAAATCGCCTATCTTTATTTCAACCATCCCCAAAAAAGGTTATGTGTTTTTACTAAAGGCGAAGCCGATACCTTCAAGTTTACTAAAAAATAAATCAATAACTTTTATTGTCAGTTGCTTTCTTTTAATCGGCGCATTGTTAACTTGGTATAACTGGCCTGAATCGTCGCATAAGTCGAGCTATCATATACAGCGCTCTTTACCTATTACCCATCAAGAAGGACGAGAGTATAGTTATGTTGTAGGTGAATCTTTTACTGGCTATTTTCACAAAAAGGCTAATGTTACTCAACTTATTGTTAGTGTAAATAACCAAATACCTAAAGTATTGGTAGAAGACCATTGGCAAAAAAAAAGTTTGATTACTATTGATGAA
>JAWSUX010000240.1:0-3065 GCA_033852215.1 Colwellia sp.
ATTAACCTTTCGAGGCATTGGCAGTTTATCAATAGCGATTTCTCAATGCCGGTAAATCGTTATGGTATTGCACAAACTCTACTTCAAAACCATCGGGGTCAAGGTAATAGACATTGTCACGGTATTCATCTGCCGCGCCATCTTTATCGACTAAAAATCCTGCTTTGGCTAATCGTTCAATCATACCTTTTAGGTCGTTAGTCACAAAAGCAAAATGTGCTAGGCCAACTTGATGACCCGCTAAGTCACGGTTTTCATTTACACCGTTATCATTTAAGGCGATATATTGATAATCATCACCAAAGTGAAGCCAGTTACGAGGTTTGCCATGCCATTCGCCTTTATCACCACCGCGTACGGACCAATGAGGGAAGGCTGCTTGGTAAAATTCTAAACTATTGTTGATGTTACTTACTACTAAGTTAATGTGCTCTAAGGTGATCATAGTTGCTCTCCAATATTTACATCATTAGTTGGTTTTAGTTCGTTTCTTGATGTTGTTTCTTTACTCGTTACAAATAATTTTCATCTTGTCTTGTTATTACATACCATAAACATATTGGTGTTCATTGGTAAAAGGCTGCTCCCTAAGTGCCGCTCGTAAGTGTTTATGTGTTTTTGCATAATGTTTTAACGTATGTAAGCTGTAGGCTATTCGTGTTCGAATACTGTTATCTCTTGTGGTGCGCTTTTGCTTGTTTTGTGCACAATTATTTAATACCTCTTCTACATTGCGAATAATTAAGTGGTCGGGAATAGCGACTAATTTGTTATTTTTAAAAGCGTTCATTCTTAATTCAGCAATAGGGTAGGCACCGTTAATGCCACTGGAAACAGAAATAAGTAATGTTGGCTTATGGGCGGTAACTTGACCTTCGCACATCATTAAAAAATTTTTCAATAAAGGTGATGCTGTACCGCCCCATTCAGGCGTAATAAGTATTAAGGCGTCTGCTTTTTTTAATGACTCGTTGATGTTCAACCAATTACTTTGCTGACTTTCTTTACTACTCTTTTCGCCATCCCATAAAGGCAAGTTTTGTCTGCATAATTCGATGTGATTAATTGTGTTGAAGCCAGAGCTTATCTCAGCTAAATACTGGGCAACTTTATTACTCTGTGAGTTTATGCGTTGGCTCGCGCTAATAATTAATAGGTTCATATCGTGTCCTTTTTGTTTGTTTGCAAGTTATTAGTAAGTATTTTTACTTACTTAATACTGGTAAGGTAAATGCTTTACTAAATAAAAGCAACCATTAAATAAATAAAAAGCCTTATTAAATAGTGTTAAATCGAAAAAAATACGTCATAATACCTCTGTCATTCCTATTTAGCCTGCATATCATGTTTGAGGTCAGCTATGAAAACTCATGAAAAAATAGTGAAGTTATTAAAAGAAAAAGGTGCACTTACGGCCAAAACGTTAGCGTCTGAGCTTAGCCTAACAACAATGGGAGTGCGCCAACATGTGCAGGCATTAGAAGAATCAGGCAAGGTCGTTTTTAAAGATGAAAAAGCCGCACGCGGTAGGCCTACTCGTTACTGGTCATTAACAGAGAAAGGTAATAGTCAATTTGCCGATAGGCATGATGAGCTAACAGTACAAATGTTAGATTCTGTTATTGCCATTTTTGGTGATGATGGTTTAGATAAGCTGATTGAGCACCGAGAGTCTGTTTCGATGAGTAATTATCGTTTAGCACTAGCAGATAGGTTTGGTATTAAAGAAAAGCTAGAAACGTTAGCCAAAATACGTAGTGATGAAGGCTATATGGCGGTGGTTGAAGAAGATGCGAATGACACTAATGTCTTCTGGTTATTAGAAAACCATTGCCCTATTTGTTCAGCAGCGAGTAAATGCCTTAATTTTTGTCGTTCAGAGTTAAACATATTTCAAAAGTTATTGAGTGAAGTGGCAACGGTGAGCCGAGAAGAGCACATTGTTGAAGGAGCAAGGCGTTGTGCTTATAAAGTGGTGCCAATTAATTACAGAAACCCATCCTAAGTGACTTTGATTAAATTAAACCCATTGTATAGCAATAACTTTTTATGTGGTGTTTGATTGGCTGAATAATGACATATTAGCTCCATCCAAGAGTAAAAATAAAGCCAATCTACTTTGTTGCAATTAACCACATTTCGAATCAGCACACGAAACACACGTTAAACAGCCATCAAGTTTGATCACCGCATTGCGCACCTTACATTTAGGACAATCCTGTGCATTTGGCATTCCTGCATCGTCATCAACTATTTCGGTTGACGCTATATCTGCAGGCGACGTGCTTGATGTGTTATTTTTCAAATATTCTGCTTTTTTGGCTTTGATAATTTTTTTGGCTTCACTCGATAAATTAATTTCTTTAACCCCAACGCCACAGGTTTGTTCAACATGGTAAGCAATTGTATCGGCGATAGCTGAAACCATCGACTCAATGTATCTAGGATTACCGCCACGTGTATGTTGTCCAAACCAACCTGCATTTGGTGAAGAAACCTCACGTAACTCATCCAGTAAGAACATGTATTCACCGCCTTTACGAAAGATGGCTGACATCATAAAGGTTAAGGCATGTACCCATTGCACATTTACTTTGTCTTTGGTGTTGATGAATATTTCATAGGGGCGCACTTCCTTTAGCGCTGTTCCTTCATTAAGCACAACATTCGAAATGCTCACGTAATACGCATGCTCATAACCTGATGAGGCTTTGATCTTATAGGTTCTTGAATCTAACTGTTTTGGGCGTTTAGTCTCTTGAATTAGTTCAACTTGTAGCGCGTCTTTTTCTACTGTGTTAGCAGTGCTGTTTTCTTTATTTATTTCTTTGCTTAGTACAGATACGCCGGTTATTTTTTTACTAATTTCGATCGGTTTTGGCGTTGAGGATGAGTGTGTCATGATGTTGTCTCTTTTAAATGAATGGTAATGAAACCAGTTTAATAATTTAAGCCTTGTTTGAAGGCGTTCTGAAAGTTGCTTGGATTTGTTAATATGCCCCGATATAACTATATCCAGTACAGAGAAGCATATGATTAAGCGTTAAAAACGTCCGTACTGCCCT
>JAWSUX010000021.1:0-19264 GCA_033852215.1 Colwellia sp.
TTTAATGCGATTGCCCTAACATCAAGCGTAATGATACTATTTTTAACTTCTAATACCCTTTATAGTAATAACTATTTGAGAAATAAATATTCCAGTAGGAATGCCCTGCTAAAAGTAATAATACAAGGTCATTTTTGCTTGAGTGTTTTTAGTGTGCCATGATTTATAGTTGATATTACTACGTAATGCCCAATTGGTCTTTAATGCCCAATTCCAAGATAGATCCACTCGAGAATGATGTGTACTTGCGCTATCAATTAACCACATAATATTTCCAGTAAGAGCCAATTTGTTATTGGAATTTACTTGCCAAACTGTGCCTAACTCTGTGCCTACACCAACGTCTAATTTATCAATCATATTGCCGCCATTAAACTCAACAGACCCTAATATGAAGCTATGTATTTTATTTGGGTTACCAAATGACTTGCCATAACCGCCTTGCGTGAAAAAACGACTGCTTTGTTTATCAATAGTCGGCTGGCGATCATAGCCTATTCTCATGTTCCAAGACCAACTGTTAAAAATTTCGTTATCTGGAGCAAGCGACATAGCGTCAATGAAATATAAGTGCTCAATTCTAACTTTATTTTTTGCGCTAAAACTACTTTCTAGATCAAAAAAACTAATCTTCGCACCAGGAATATAACCAACAGAATGATCTAATAAATCGTGATAGGCTAAGCGATATGATAGTCTAATTTGATTATCATACTCTGTATTTTTAACAAATGTCGCGCCTACTCTAGATGAAAGGTGTCCTTGTTCAGGAGAGGCAACAGGCTGTTTAGGCTTCGAAAAAGGCGCTGGCGTTTTAAGTTTACTCCGTTGATATAGCAATCTATTTAAACGTGGAGCAATATCATCGCGATTAAGCCCTTGATCGTTAAAATTAAAATTCATCCATTCATAGGCCATTTCTAAAATCGCCGCTTGGCGATCTATAGTGTATACCGAGCGTTCAAACTCCCCACCTTTCATTAAATCGCGAACAGACTCCAATTCTGGCGCTGATAATTGTTTAGAATAGTGATGCAAACGTGTACCAAATGCAGGACGATAGTTAGGCGTTTGTAATAATTTATTATTTTTGAGTGCCGCAACAGTATCGGAGGGAATTGCTTGAAAAGAAAACGAAGACGTTAAATCGATATTTTCATTAGCTAATTGTAATAAACTAAGTAGTTGATAAGAACAATTTTCATCAATAAAATAATAATCAAACGTTGCTTGTTGCAGCTCCCACAAGTGAAATAATATACGATGGACTTCTTTCTCTGAGAAGTTAAGTTTATATTCCCAAATATCTCGAGACTCTATGTCGTTATATTCGCGCACTTTTCGGTAATAAGGCATCAAGGTGAAACTTCCTGGATATTTGCCTACAATACCTTTAAATGCGTATGTTGCTGCATTGTCTGTTGGGTCAGGTTGAGCAGCAAAATTGACTGCAAAAGCAACTAGCTCTCTATCCCTGCTTTGCTCTTTGGCATCAATACGTAATAAAGTGTGCCCAAACATTGATGATGGACTGTTCATGAATGCAGTTGGGAAAACTAGCGTGACTCCTGCTGGGTTAATGGTTTTTTTCCACTTGTTTAGTTCAGGGCAATTAAGTGCAGGCCAGTTGGTATTCGTTTTGTTTTTGAGCCATGTATATCGTGCAGGAAATTTACATCTTATTTTATTAGTTTCTTTTGATGTTAAATTTTTACCGTTAAATTCATCAATTGTTGCAACTAATTCGGCATAAGGACTTGTTTTACCTAACTTGGATAGGAAAAACCTTTCATCGTCAACTTCACTTTTCCATTCAGTTAACATAGCAGAACGATAGTGTCCAAGTTGTAGCCAGTAGGATTTTTGAGCTAGTACCGTAAGAGGTAGAGAGGCAGAAAATAATGGCAATGATAATATTGCCAGTACAACAAGTATAACGTTAGTTAATATTTTCATGATGTCTTATATATAAAAAGCCCCAAAAGGGGCTTTACATGACTTAGATATATTAGCGGGAATTGCTAATTAAGAAAGTTTGTAGCTTGATAACACTGCATTATTTGCAACTAAACGGTTTAAGTTTTCTAAAACAGTTTGTGACGTTACATTTTCAGATGTGAATACAGCAGAAAAGTTAGCTTGAGTTAAAGCAGCAAATTTCTCTTTATCTTGCTCAGAAAATCCCCAAACGTCAGCAAGAGTAGCTAAAGTTTCGCCTTCACCTCTTGACATATCACGTGCTAATTGATCAACGTTACCGTCAATGAAAAGTGAAACTGTTTCAGTTGAAGTTACAGGACCAGTACCGTCACAACCTAACGTACCGAAAGTAATACCAAAAGTTTGGTTACCTGAAGTACCGTTAGTTGTAGCACCTAAAACCTTAAAAACTTTACCTTCTTGACCAGCAAATACCATAGAGCCTAGGCCACAACCAATATCTTGGTCAGCCAATGCTTGCGTTAGAGGTAAAAGAGAAAGAGCTGCTACAGCTATGATTTTTTTCATGTTTAGAATTCCTTTTAATGATTAGTTAGCCTTCAGAAAAAAGGCGATTGAATATAGCATAACTAATATGGAGTAACAATAATGGATTGTAATTTTAATGTTAAAAAATTGTTGGTTTACGTGTGAAGTAACTAGTTACTAATCAATACTGGCAGCGATATTTCTTTTGGTCTTACCTATAAAATTAACTCATTGTGGTTTGCTGGTTTTGCTCGTTATTATAATTTATCAGGCGCTGAACATGATGACAGTCCCTTGGTAAAACAAAATAGTAATTGGTCTATGGGTTTTGGCATAGCGTGGATTTTTTATTCTCGCTAATGCTACTTTACGTACTTCCCTCTTATTAACTTAGCTTAATATGATCAATATCAAGCTTATTTATCAGCTTTTTCTGTTGTATTTTTTACTAAAATGCTACTATGTAAATAATAGTGATTATCATTAACTCTTCGTTTACCATAAAGAGAAAGTGATTTGTATTTTTTGGAATTTAATCATGACATTAGCAGATTTAGACAAAAACAAGCAGGCGAAAATTAGTGCTTTACCCACAGATGAAGCGTTAGCTGCACAGTTGCTGGAGCAGGGGTTTAGCTTACGCACTTCGGTTTCACTTGCGCATAAAGCGCCTTTTAATGGCCCTATGGCTTTTCGCTTACATAATACAAAAATTAGTATGCAGCGAGCAATTGCTGAGCAAATTAGCGTAGATTATTCATAAAATGAAAAAAGAACATAATGGCGTAGTTCAGCCAAAACACTACGCTTTGGTTGGTTTTGCAAACACAGGTAAAAGCACCCTGTTTAATTTGTTGTTATCAACACCGGAGAAACAGGCGAAAACGAACAAACAAACAGTAGGAAACTGGTCTGGTATTACGGTTGCAGCGAGAAAAGCAGCCTGTAAATTGAATAATAAGGAGGCTTTTTTAGCTGATTTGCCGGGCTTGAGTTCGTTAACTCGTCACGATGAGCAAGGCAAAGATCTCACCATTACACAGCAATTCTTACAGCAGGGCTCTCTCGATTGTTTAATCAATGTTGTTGATGTAAAACAAATTAGCCGACAACTTTATCTAACAAGCCAATTGCTTGAGTTAGGCATACCTATGTTGGTTGTCTTAAATAAAGTAGATAAACGCGCTGATTTAAGCGTCGATATTGACAAATTAGCAGATGAACTCGGCTGCCCTGTTATTGCGATTAGTGCGCAAGACGATAATTCCCAAGAAAAGATTTCGCAAGCTTTAGCTAATATCTCACCTGAATTATCAGCCACACAGCAACAATTAATGATTGATGCTAAAAAACACGTTCAAAAAAGTCCAGTTAAACAAACTTTAAGCAGTAAACAAGCTCGCCATGACTATGTCAGTGATATGCTCGAAAGAATACAGACCTGTGATTCTCAAGCTATGTTAGCGAGATCAACAGGATTTTCTGATAAACTTGATAGCGTTATTCTGCACCCCGCAACAGGCACACCAATATTTTTGTTGATGATGTACTTGTTATTTATGTTTGCTATAAATGTAGGCGGCGCTTTTATTGATTTTTTTGATATCCTCAGTGGTGCCTTGTTTGTTGAATACCCATTACACTTTTTGGCGCCCTTTAATTTACCACAGTGGCTCTTAACTATTGTTGAGGGTATTGGCAGTGGTATGCAAACTGTTGCTACTTTTATCCCTATTATTGCCTGCTTGTTTATTGGTTTGTCCTTGTTAGAAAGCTCTGGTTATTTAGCGCGAGCTGCCTTTGTGGTTGACAGCCTGATGCAAAAAATAGGTTTACCAGGCAAAGCTTTTGTACCGCTCATTGTTGGTTTTGGTTGTACGGTACCTGCTGTGATGTCTGCGCGAGTACTTGATAGTGAGCGTGAACGCATTACTACCGTGATGATGTCTCCTTTTATGTCATGTGGTGCTCGGTTGCCAGTGTATGCACTTTTTGCCGCAGCATTTTTTCCTGATAATGGCCAGAACCTTGTTTTTTTACTTTACCTTATTGGTATAGCTGCTGCTATTTCTACTGGCTTTCTATTAAAGAAAACGGTGCTTTCTGGCACAAGTTCGTTAAATATAATGGAATTGCCAAATTATGAGTTACCGAATATTAAGGGGTTGATTGTACGCGTTTGGCAGCGTACTTCAGGTTTTGTTACCGGCGCAGGTAAAACCATTGTTATTGTCGTGTGTTTATTAAACTTTCTTAACTCTATCGGTGCTGATGGAGAATTTGGCAATCAAGACAGTGAAAACTCTGTTTTGAGTCAAAGTGCCAAAGTGGTGATGCCACTACTTGCACCTATGGGTATTCAAGAAGACAACTGGCAAGCGGGTGTTGGCATTATTACCGGTATTTTTGCGAAAGAAGTCTTAGTGGCTACCTTTAACAGTTTATATTCCCCCGAAGCTAGTACAGAGGCTGCTGAGCCATCATTAACGCAACGTTGGTCAGATGCGACAGCAAGTATTAAAGATAATTTATTAGGCATAGCGTTAGACGATCCTTTAGTTATTAGTGTAGGTGATGTGAGCGATTTAACTATTGCCTCGCAAGAGCAAGGCGTTGAATTAACTACTTATGAACGTATGCGGGCGGCTTTCGTTGGGCAGCTTGGCGCTTTTAGTTATTTACTTTTTATTTTATTGTATACGCCATGTGTCGCAGCGATGGGCGCTATAAAAAATGAAGTGGGTACTCGTTGGGCTGGCTTTGCCGCATTATGGAGTTTTACCCTCGCTTATTTAGCGGCAACGTTATGTTATCAAATAGGTACTGTTTTTATTACGCCGGTTAGTAGTAGCTTTACTATTGTTTTGGCGTTATTAGCCTTTGTTGGCATATATTTCTGGCTTAAACATAAAGGCCAACAAGTCTTAACCATTCCGATAAAAGTGAGTTATTCATAAAAGACTCTTTATTTGTTATTTAGGCTTTAGGTCGGTTTTTTTAATTTATTACCCTAATATTTAAAGCCTTAAATAAACTTTATTTTGAAGCATGCCTTATTTGTTAAAGCATGCTTTTTTTTGTAAAAAATTCAGCTGATGGTAAACAATCGGCAATGAATGACTTTATCATTCACCTCCTGTAGTTCAAGCCTAGTACTTTATGTTTTTGAAGATTACCTATAGTTAAACTTAAGTCTTCGGCATTTGTGACAAGCAATAAAAGCTGTTCATTCGTGCGAAAATAGGGCTTATCTACCATACTTAGCGATGTACTTGTATTTAACTTGGTACTTTATGATTGAATGGGAGAAATCTAATGATGGTTGCAAGATGGTGTATTGATGCTAAGTTTGGCCACAAACCCGAAGTGGTCGAGTCATTAACTCAATGGTTTGAAGAAATAGGTACTCAAATTGGTTGGCATAAAGGAAACTCTCGAATTTTAGTTGGCTCTGTTGGTGCATTAGAGTCGAGAATTATTTCGGAAATAACCATAGAAAGTTTGACTGAACTCAATGATTCTTGGCAGAAACTAGCGGATATTGAAGCACATAAAGCATGGAGTAAAACCCTAGAGCCACATGTTGTTTCTGGTACGCCTAAGTGGGAAATATACCGAATAATTGATTAAAAGGAGTGAACTATCACCATCATATCTTGGTGATAGGCTTTTATTCTACCGACGAGCACTATTTTAATAGTGCTCGCTGTGCTTGATGAAGGGTAGGTAAAGTATCATATACTCGTCAGTAAGCTTGGTTACCCTGTTTGCAATGACAATGAAAAATTACTGCCTTTGCCTAATTCACTGCTAACCAGTAGCTCTGAATTTAAAATTAAACTCAGTTTTTGGCTTATGGCTAAGCCTAAACCTGCATGATGAGTGCTATCTTCAATGGCATTACTCGCACGATACCTGGCATCAAAAATATAAGCAATATCGGCTTTACTAATGCCGCTACCATTATCGATAACCGAAACTTGGACTTTATTGTTTTGCTTATTGTCATTTTGGCTGACGTTAATTATTATTTCACCGCCTTCGTTAGTATGTCGAATAGCATTTTCAAGTAAATTAGTCATAATGCGTTCAAGCTTGCCAATATCAGAATAAACCATAAAGCGGCATTGTGGTGGTTTCAGTGTTAAAGAGATGTGCTTATCACCTGCTTTGAGTACAAACTTCGCCATAATGTCATGTAATAATTCACCAATAGCAAAAACTTCTAGGTTGACCGTGACTTGGCCATTTTCTAAATGAGCTAATTCAAATATTTGATCAATCAAACGTTTTAATTGAGTAATGTTACGCTGTACGGTTGCTAAGTATTGCTTGCGATCTCTAGCTGTAATTGAGTCCGCTTTAATTATTAGTGTTTCAACATAACCTTGCATCGTGGCTAAAGGTGTTCGTAAATCATGGGAAAGGTGTGCTAATAACTCTCGGCGCATTCGATCATTTTCCGTTAATAATGCAAACTGTTGGTTTATTTGTAAGGCCATGTCGTTAAACGTATTACCTAAAATATGTACTTCATTTTGACTTGTGTTTTGCGCTGAAGTTTTGCCCCAAGATGTTAATGTTACCTTGCTTTGATCAAAGTTGACTGATTTCAATAATTGCATCTGCTGAGCCAATTGTTTTATTGGCGCGGTAAAATAACGGAATACCGCCAATAAAATAAGTAACAGTAATAACAATGCAGACAATAAGAAAAGAGCATACTGTTGTAAGTCTTTATCATTTTGTACTTGGTTAAAAATAGAGTCATAAATTTCACCGCCGATGATCACATATAAATAACCCTGTAAATTTTCTCCCTGATAAACAGGAGCAGCAGAAAATATTTTTTGTTTAGTTAAACTTCTTGGATCATCGGAAAAAATAGGTAGCTGAGTTGGCGTGTTAATAAGTTGAGTTAACGGCGCTAAATCGATAGAGGTTCTTTTAATTTTATCTGTATCGGCAGAGTAAGTTAGAATATTTCCTTGTGCATCAAGAAAATAAAACTCAAAAGCAGGGCCAAGTAACATTAGCGTATGAAACAAGTTTTCTAATGCACTTTTGTCATAAACACCGTCTTGCAACAACGGGTTATCGTGCGCTAAATGTTCAGCAAGTTGCAAGTGTAGTTTTTGCTCTGCTTGAAATTTTGAATGCTGTGCTATCGAACTGCTCCAATAAAAAAGTAATGAAGCAATAACGATAAATGTACAGCAAACAGCAAATGCTAGGCGTTGATAAAGTGATAATTTCATACGCTATTCCTTAATTGCTCTAACTGCTGACTCGGCAGATACGCCAGCAGAGTTTAGCTTATAGCCAACTCCCCAAACGGTTTGAATAATTTGTGGATCAGCGCAGTCTTGTTCTAGTTTATTGCGTAAACGATTAATATGGGAATTCACCGTATGCTCATAACCGCTATGATGATACCCCCACACACCGTCAAGCAACTGTGCCCGTGAAAATACTTGGTCAGGGTGCTGACAAAAAAAATCAAGTAATTCGAACTCAGTGCTGGTTAGTTTAATTATGTGCCCTTTATAGGTAACTTGATGGTAATCATGTTCAATAACTAGGCTGCCAATGCAAAGGCTATTACGCTTTTTAACCGTGTTATCCGTTTGACTGTTATGCAGTGTTTTAGCGTTTAATGCGTGTATACGACGCAGCTGCGTACGTACTCTCGCTTGCAACTCCCTTATGCTAAAAGGCTTAGTCATGTAATCATCTGCACCCAACTCAAGACCCAATACTCTATCCATTTCGGATGTTTTTGACGTTAACATTAATATCGCTTGTAGTGGTTTGGCTTGGCGTACTTGTCGACAAATATCTAAACCGCTGATGTTAGGTAACATGACATCGAGTAAAATTAACTGGTAATCATTTTTTAGTGCTAATGATAGTGCTTGCTCCCCGTCATGGCATATCTGACAATTCAACTCAAGTTCGCTTAAATGTACTTGAATCAGTGCCGCAATATCCGCTTCGTCTTCCACAATGAGTATTCTATCTTTCATCATTAGCCCTATTGAGTGAACTCGACACTCAATAGGGCAAGTTCAGCTATTTTGTTCTTGTTATGGTTAATTTTATCGCAGGGTTATCAAAACGATGTGCCTGCGTTAATACTGAGTTAGATAAACCGTCATCTTGACTAACAACACCTGAATGATAAGCAACAAAGTTGACATCATCACGAGACTCATCAAACCCGGTGCCATTATCTGCAGGGCCAGGAATGCTACCCACGCTTTCACTGTTTAACTCGGTACCTGAATCATAGACGTTTAAATTCCATGATTTGTTATCGTTTATTGTCATTGACGATATATCTATACCAGTAAGACCTGAGAAAGCGTCATTTGTATTCACTAACATGGTGGCAATGGTTAAATTAGTCGCAAGTCTATCGGTAGTGCTAATGGTGATGCTATTTGCTGTGCCAGGTAATAGCGGGCCTTCAGCAGATGATGACGCTAATACACTGCTATCGGCAATAAAGTCAGTGTTATCTCCGCCTTCGGCTAACTGCTCTAACGATACCGAGGCTGCTTCCCCCACAGACCACATTGTGTTATCACCATGTAAAACTACAGCTATAGGTGATAAAGGCTGTGCGTAAGTTAAATTAGTTACCATAACGGTATAGCTATACTCTACTGGTGCGGCAGGTGGTGGTGTGATTACTACAGGATCATCGTTATCGTCACTACACGCTGTTAACGCTAAACTAAACAAGCCGACGAGTAAGGTGTTACCTAGCAGCTTTGGTTGATTTTTTTTTGATTTATTTATATTTAACTTATATGTATTTGAGTTAAACATATTTGAATTAAAGGCCAACATAATGTTCCCCTTATTGAACGGTAATAGTAAGTTTAGCGACAGGGTTTAACCAGCGATGAATGCTATTATTCAGGTCGCTTTTACCGCCCTCCATATCATCATCACCAATAGTGCCACGGTGAATGTGAATCATGGTATTGCTTTCCATATCAGTAAGTCCCATGCCACCCATACCCATGCTTGGGTCTAAAGGAGGAGGTACTGGCATACCCGCTTCTCCAGGGGCGCCACTGCCGCGTAACTCATCGTTAGCTTCAGTTCCTGCATCATAGGCATTTAAAAATATAGTGTAAGTGCCTGCTGTTTCGGGGATCATCCAATTGCTCGTACCAACAAAACCATCGTTAGAAGGTAGTATCATTGCCGCTAATGATAGGGAAGTATTAGCCATGTCGGTACTTAGGTTATAACTGGTCGACATACCTGGTGCTAATAAACCCATTGCAGGGTTTTCATTAATATTCGCATCGCTATTCATTAACATCATTGCTAAAGCAGAAATATCACCACCTTCAGCCATCGCCTGTAGCTCAGGGGTTGCGCTACTGCCTAGCATAAATATGTTACTTTCGCTGGTATGTGCAGCGGTTATCACAGGGGTGAAATGTAAACCTTGGGTGAGGTTAGTCAGTGTTATTGATAACTCTTGTGCTACTAACGTTGAGCTAGCTAAAGTAAGTGTTAAGGCACTCAATGTCTGGTTAATAATTTTCATGGCGCTTTCCTATTAATTGAATTGTTATGAAATTAAAGGAAAGTATAGGGAGTAATTATTGCGCTATGGTCACAGTGTTATCACGCTTTTGTGGTTAAAGTATCACAAAGGTATCACAGGAGTTTTACTAATTCTGACTCCGCTTGACAAACTAATTTGAACAACTGTATTTGATTTTGGGCGCGCTCTAAATTATGATTTTCTCTGCGAACAGCAAAGTAATTGTCTCCGTTTAGATGATCGGTTAAAAAGCGTGTGCCAATAATAAAGGGCAATAATTTAGCACCAACAATTAAACTGTTCCTTTCTAGTGCCGTTATTTTTTCACCAAAAGCTTGCTGATAATTACTAAGCAAAGCCGCAAATATATCGTATTTAAATACCATGTTGTCGATATTTGTATCGTCTTCGGCAAGGTTGCTACAGCATGTTCTGACCATATCGCCAAAGTCATGCATTAATAAACCAGGCATACAGGTATCAAGATCTATTACCGCACAAGGGATGTCACCTTGAGTAAACAATAAGTTATTAATTTTAGTGTCGCTATGGGTAACACGTAGCGGTAACTTTTTGCTTATTTCAACGACGTGTTGAATAAAACTGTTTTGCGTAAAACAATAGTCAACGAGCTGTTGGCAATGGCTTAATCGCCCTAAATTATCGTTGGCAACCGCTTCGCTTAATTGACAGATTCTCGCACGAATGTCATGAAAATCATCGATAATCATAGTAAGTCCACTGGCGGGGAAAGTACTTAACGCAGCGCTAAATTGAGCAAAAGCACGAGCAACTAAAGCAGCTTGCTCAGGGGTAGTCACTTCTTCTAAGGTATAAGAGCCCTGAATGAATTCCATCAAGCGCCAATAATTTTCACCAACTTTAATACAAACATTACCTGATGTTGTTAATAATTGCTGTGGCACAGCGAATGGGTAATTACCTGATTTTTTTTGCTGCAATAAATGCACATTAATTTTTTGCGTATTCTCACTGAGTTCAACGGTTTTAGTGAAAATGTCATGGTTGATTTTTTGTAAAACAAATTCAGATTCTGGTGTTGATAGCTTATAAGTATTATTGATATGACCATTACCGAGAGGGCTGATTATTGCCTGAGTAAAGTCAAAGTTATAGTTACTCAGTACAATGTCAATATCCGTATGAAGCGTTGATTTTTTATTGTCCATAGTATGCTATTACCGAAAAAACTTTAAGAATAACGCGATATATTATATTTTCTCGGTAAAGTCTGCAGTAATTTTATCCTATATTTTGCCATAATACTGTGTGGTTTATAAATTAGCTAATCTTGACTTAATTCAGCGATCACTTACCCTTTAAGTAACACGATCAAACATAACCCATGGTGTTTTAGCATGACCCGTAATAAGAGTAATAAAAGTAGTAAAAAAACAATACACTTTAACTGGCAAGATCCACTATTGCTTGAATCACTTTTAAGCGAAGACGAAAGGTTAATACGCGACAGTGCCAAAAAATATTGCCAAGAAAAGTTAATGCCGAGAATCTTGCTCGCTAATCGCCATGAAACGTTTGATGTCAACATTATGAAAGAGTTTGGCGAATTAGGTTTTCTTGGCGCGACTATAGAAGAAAAATACGGTTGCGCGGGCATTAATTATGTTAGTTATGGTTTGATTGCTCGAGAAATTGAACGTGTTGATAGTGCTTACCGTAGTGCGATGAGTGTGCAATCTTCTTTAGTTATGCACCCCATTCATGCCTACGGTAGCGAAAGCCAAAAAATGAAATATTTACCAAAACTCGCTACTGGTGAATACATAGGTTGCTTTGGTCTGACTGAACCTAATTCTGGCTCTGATCCCGCGAGCATGGCAAGTAAAGCGGTTAAGGTTGAAGGCGGTTATCAACTTAATGGCTCAAAAATGTGGATCACTAACTCGCCTATTGCTGATCTTTTCATTGTGTGGGCAAAACGTGCCGATGTTCAGGGTAAAGAAGTCATCAAAGGTTTTATTTTAGAAAAAGGCATGACAGGTTTATCTGCGCCAAAAATTGAAGGTAAGTTTAGCTTACGTGCGTCTATTACCGGTGAAATTGTGATGGATAATGTCTTTGTACCCGAAGAAAATATCTTACCAAACGCAAGTGGCCTATCAGGGCCTTTTGGTTGTTTAAACAAGGCTCGATACGGCATTGCTTGGGGCGCATTAGGTGCCGCTGAATTTTGTTGGCATGGTGCACGTCAATACACCTTAGACCGAGAACAATTTGGCAAACCGTTAGCGGCAACACAACTGATTCAAAAGAAACTCGCTGACATGCAAACTGAAATTACCACCGGATTATTAAGCTGCTTGCAAGCAGGGCGTTTAATGGATACTGGCAACCTAGCACCAGAGGCAATTTCATTAATTAAGCGTAACTCTTGCGGCAAAGCATTAGCTATAGCGCGCGAAGCACGTGATATGCACGGTGGTAATGGTATTAGCGATGAGTTTCATATTATTCGCCATGTGATGAATCTTGAAGCCGTTAATACCTACGAAGGCACTCATGACGTGCATGCGTTGATTTTAGGGCGCGCACAAACAGGTATTCAAGCCTTTTTCTAACTTTACTACTTATGGTTTTATTCGTATTTTTTTGTTTTAAGCAGGTTTGTTACCGATAGTCATTCATCGTTCTAATCTTATGTTGTTATAACACATGAGATTGAAAGTAACTTTTTTAGTGGAGTTTTTAGTAGAGTGATAAAGACTTAACAAATGTTAAGCCTTTATGGGATATAAGTGAATCATAAATGCTAATAGTTAAGGGGATAGCCATTGATGTTTTCTAACCAGTGTGTAGCGGTGCTCCTAATGCCCATCTTGATATCTAAGTCACCATCGTTATCCATATCTGCCACACCAATAGGATATGATGTTTCACTATAAGTGCCATCTATCGTTGGTATTGTCGTAATCAGCATGCGTTGTTGGTTTGCTAAGGTATAAGTAAGATATATATCATTAATAAAATCATCACCTTCATAGCTCACATACATAATTAAATTCTCTAATTCTCCATCTTGGTTCAAATCTAATCGGGTAGGAATTGCTTGATAGTTGAAAAACAAATCAGAATAATAATTCTCTAGTACCGTTGTACTTATTTCATCGTTAGAGTCAAAAGATAAGTATAATAAAAAGGCCGCTTTAAGGTTGTCTTGCGCAATAGGCATGCCCCTTATGCCTAACCACTCTTCAAACTCGTCATCATCAATGTTTTCTCTGTAGATGTCAGTGAATAAGAAGGGCAGTTTGATAGCGTTAACGTAGGGATCTTTTAGTATATGAAGGCTTTTAAAGGTAGAGTTCAAGCCTATTTCACTTTCAGTTTCAATGAGTATTTCCGCTTTACCTTGCTCATCAATGTTACTCACCACTAAATCTTTCATAGACAAGGTGTAGGCATCTAATTGCATTTCACTTAATTCTTGTAAGCTAAAACTATTAAAGTCGAACACCTTAACTATAGGCGTATTACTTTCTTCACCAGCGCTTGAATAAGCCAAAAATAGCTTATTATCAAGTTCTATAAAGTTATAACTGTAGACATCTTCGTTAAGTTGGAAAGCTTGGTTTTGCTCTAATTGATTCGTCTGAGCATTAAAACTTAATATCATAATGTTTTTTAACTTATCAATTAGCACTAACTCAGGCATTTGATCATCATTAAAATCCATCAGGATAGCGTTATCGAGATACTCATTATTGCTAATAACTAAAAAATCATCATCCGGATTAAAAAAAAGCTCACTGGAACCAGAATCATTAACTTGCTCGCCAGATAAATAAAAATATAATGAGTTGTTGATGAAGCAAAAATAATCATCAAGATCATCTTGGTTATAATCGACAGCGATTTTAGTTGATTGTTTGTTATTTAAGCAGTTTGTAGTAAGTAAGCCATTAAACCCTATAATCGTCACACCATATGAGCCATAGGAATTGCTATTGTCATCGATAATGACATCATGTACTGGCCACGGCGTGATGTTTTGTATGGCATTAATGTTTATTACCTCACTAAAATCTACCTTGTTACCCTCGTGAGTAATGCTTAACTTCACGTTAACGTCTTCTTCTTGGCCTGCTCCGCGAAAAAATTCAGCGCCGCGGTTTTCATTTGCATCGTATTCCGTTGTTAACGGTTTTTCTGCAAAAAAACGCACTCTTTTTTGAGATATAGTACTTAACGGGTAGTTATTATCGCTGCTTAGCTCCCATAAAAGTTCAACGTCGTCATCATTAATGTTACTTATGTTAGCCTCTATATCAACATAACGTTGCGAAGTTGCCCCAAATGGCAATGAGAAGTCTACTGTTATGGCAGGTACGGTAAAGTTTTTTGTTGTCGATGTTTGATTACCTTTATTATCCTCAACATTGAGCAAAACAGTATATTGCGTATCGGTTGTTGCAGGGGGGATTTCATACGCCACTTTTGTTATATCGGTAAAGTGTAAATCTAGGCCTGTATCTGAAGTTAAATGCCAAGAATAAGTGGCGCTGTCATTTTCTGTGTCAGAGGCTATTATAATTGATTGAAAAGATAAAGTTGTTGCAGGCAAAGTGATGTTCGCAACGGGCGCTTTATGAGACTCACCACAGCCAAATAAAGTAAAAAATAACGTAATAATGAGTAGTTTGTAGTGCATGATATTCCTTATGCATTGGATCGTTTTAGCTGGTGTCTCTCAGCTATTCATTAGGTAGGGCAATAAGCGAGTGATTTTACCTGTTAACCTTGTTATTTACGATAAGTTTTTACGAGAAGTTTTTCGGGCTAGTTAAAGCTTAATGATGTTAAAAAAAATCCAGCCTATAGCTGGATTTTTAAGGTGATGTCGTACGGGTTAATTATTAAAAAAATAAAAATTATTCGACAATATCCATTTCTTCAATCAAGTTAGTTGCGCCATCAATATGTTCCATCACCCAAAGCATATAACGAATATCAACATGAATTGAACGATTTAACTTTGGCTCGTAATCCCAATCGCCAATAATACTTTCATAAACACCATCGAAGACTAAGCCCACAAATTCCGCTTTGTTATTGAGTGTTGGCGAGCCAGAGTTACCACCGGTAATATCAAGCGTACCAAGGTAGTTTACGGGCACTGAGCCTAACGATTTTTTGGCATATTCGCCATATTGCTTGCTGTTGATTAAGTCGAGTTGTTTTTGCGGTGAATTAAAGGGGGCAATACCAGTATTTTTAGCCACAATACCTTCAAGCGTTGTATAAGGCGTAGCGGTTAAACCATCCTGAGGAGAGTAACCTTTTACATTACCGTAAGTAATGCGCAAGGTACTGTTAGCGTCAGCATATACCGGTAAATTATTGTCATTAAAGTAGGAAATAAGTGCCGCCATATAGTTAGGGCGTAATACCTGAATAGTGCCAGCTAACTCTTTAGATTTATCTTCAATTGTTTTGCGTTCTTCAAAACTAGCCACGGCTAATTGAATAAACGGGTCTTTGCTGTTTTCAAAATCACTTACGGATTGATTCATTAAGGCTAAACGCTGCGCTTGTGAATTAAGTTGGGTGTTTTTGTACATTGTGCTCAATTGCTTACGTAATTTTATCTCGTTAAAGTTTTCAGTAGTGGTGTTAGTTAAGTTAAAGAATTTATCGAATGAGTTAAGTCGCCCATTTTTAGATAATGCAACATAGTGTTTGAGCATAGCGACAAGAATTTCTTGATCAATTTTTTCATCATAACGACGATCAACAGCTTTCATGCTTTGTTCAAAGCGAGCGATGTCACGCTCTTGATAACCGCGTTCACGCTCAAGGTTTGGTTTAGTATTTTCAACCGCTAAACGATGAAGTTTTTTCGCGCTAGATAACATTTTACTGTAACGCATGTAAGCTAAAATCAAATCACGCGCTTGTTGTTTATTATCCAGTTTAACTACATTGTCTAAAGCCGATAATGCTTGCCCGTATTGGGCTTTACGCTTTGAGTTACTGTTTAGCCATGTCGTTAATTTTTTTTCCAATGTTTTTCTGCGCTGTAAAAAAGAGCCTTTGTTGTAACTGTGGATCATTGACCCGTAGTTTTTAGCATAGTTAGCGAGACCTGCTAGGGTACTTTCATACTTAATACGCGCTTCACTGCCAACCTCAGAATTCGCGTGAATTAAATCGATAATTTCTTCACGATATGCTTTGGCATTAGGGTAAGTCCAAGTGAAAGTGTTTTCTACTTCATAGGCGGTGCGATAGCGATTAGTGCGGCCGGGATAACCAACTACCATGATGTAATCACCGTCATCAACACTGCTTTTATTTACCTTTAAGTGATGTTGAGGTTGGTATGGAACATTGTCTTTGCTGAAATCAGCAGGTTGGCCATCTTTACCCACATAAGCACGATAAAAGCCGTAATCACCGGTATGGCGTGGCCACATCCAGTTATCAATATCACCGCCGTACTTACCAATGCTGCTAGCAGGCGCATGAACCAAACGCACATCTCGAATAGTTAACTGCTTAAATAAATAATAAGTTAAACCGCCGTGGAAATTAACCACACTACAGCGGTACTTATCATCCTTTTCACACTCGGCGACTAAATTTTTTGAACTGATATCGATGGCTTTGTAACGTTCAGTACCTGACATTTTATCGCTAAGACCTGATTTAACGCGTTGCGTTATTTCGGTGATTTCTTCCGTGACATAAATTCTACTTCCCGGTGTTGCGGCTATTTCCTCGTCAAATGAGTTCGCTAAAAAGCCATTTTCAAGTAAGTTGTTTTTTGCGGTTGAGTTGTATTGTACTGAGCCATAAACACAATGATGGTTAGTCGCCACTAAACCTTGATCAGAAACAAACGATGCAGTACAACCGCCAAGGCTAACAATAGCGCCCATAGGGAAAGCCGTTAAGTCGGTTAAATCGGTTGGATTAAGTTTAAGACCCGCTTGGGTTAATTTATTGGCAATTGCAGGTAACTGGTTAGGCTGCCACATACCCTCATCGGCCAATGCTGAACCAGTCGCAAGTATCAGTGTTGGCAGAATTAATAATTTGATGATTTTTTTCATGTTTTTTATAGTGTCCTTACTTTTCTATGCTGTTTTTAACTATTTCATCCGATCTTAACTGTAAGTTTATCTATTAAAATAAAGCCTTAACGGTTAGTAAGTCATCACACTATTATTTGTTTTTACTTTCATCAAAAGAGAATTTCTGGCCACCTAAAGCGGCTTCATACATTAAACCACCTTTCGTTAAGGTGAACGTTGCCATACCATTTTGATAAAATCCTCGCTGATTGTTTTTATCACTGCCAGCGGAAGCCCCTGCGGATGTGCCTGTAGTACTTGTTTTGGCATTTGCGCCAACGGTAATGGCTACGGCAGATGCTTGAGCACTGAATTCAAAGTTTCCTTTGGTAAAAGCATCATAGGTTGCTTTATCTTGAAAAAAAATAATTTCACTAAAAGCTTGGCCACCTAACTGAAAACCAATAGTGATTTGGGACATGGTGGTTAAACCCGTTTTTTTTCCTTGCTTAAATACAGTGCCTTCGCCATAAGCACCACCGATACCTATACCGCCTTTACCAATGGTTGGAAAAACAGCATAACCGTAAGCAGATTTAAAAAACTTAGCGACGTCAGGCGATTTTTTAAATTGATTAATCGTTGTAGAGGCTTCAGAGGCTAAAACGTTAGTTGATAAAAAAAGAGTGATTAAAAAATAAATTATTTTATGCATTTTATGTGTCTTGTTAAGGATTGATGGTTAATTATAGTCTGTTGCAAGTTATTGTCAGTTGATTATTTATACTTTTATTTGCAGTAGCAAGGCTATACGCTCGGTTATGTGGATGTTGCCTCAGATTGCCACTTAGCCATTTCTTCATTGATAAAATGGTTAATGAGATCACGGTACATTTTTTCTATTGCGTCAGGACTTAAACCTTCGGATGAAGCCCAGTCTCTACGTTGTGCTAACATCGCTTTAAAACGTTCAGGGGCGCGAACAGACGTTTCTGACGTTTTAAATTTTGAGGCTGCTTTTACATACTCGAAACGTTTACCCAATATAGCGATCACAGCTCGATCCATATTGTCTATTTCTATACGAATATCTTCCATGCTGAGACAATCTACGGGTTCAATTTTATTTTGATATGTCATAGCCGATCCTAAGTTTAATGAAAAAGGGGGAGGGGGTTCCTGACGGTTATCTTACGTGCTGTTTTATTGTCAATACCAGTTATTTGTTTTAAATAAACAAAATAACTTGGTCTATTTAAAATATATGAGACAATTACCGCTGAAATAACATCACACATGGTCCATTATGAAACTTTTAGTTCGCAACCTTTCACGCTCAACATCTGAACAAGAAATCCGTGTTTTATTTTCTACTCATGGAACAGTTACTGAATGTAATTTAGTTTTAGATCAAATAACAGGAAAATCAAAAGGTTTTGCTTTTGTTGAAATGCCTAATGAAAGTGAAGCGAAATCTGCAATGTCTACCTTGCATGAAACGAGAATTGCAAATAACAGAATTAGAGTGAAATTAGCGCAAACCTAATTATCATTAGGAATTATCGTCAGATAAAATAAATGTTACCGCTAAACTGGAATGCCCGTTGTTAATAAAAATAACGGATAACCCCGTAACTAAAAATCCGATGAATAATTTCATCGGATTTTTTATGTCTATTGATTTAGTTTGAGCTGTAATAGCTGAATAAAGCACTACATTTTTTCTTTTCGCTCATCTATACATTCATATGACCCCATCTCAAATATTCGACAAACCCACGGTCTTTTTTCATAGATAGTACACATTAAGGTGTCTCGATCTAAAGCTGAGCACCAACCATCATCCAAGCGTAACATCGATTCAGCGCCATGTTCGTCCACCGTAATATGCTGATAAGGAACCCCAGTATCGGTAAGGATCATAACCTCTAAACTACAGCAGCATGCCTGACAGTTTGAACAGGTTATTTCGGGAACGGGTAAGTTTGTTACTTTAATATTCATAGACAACAAGGATAAATTTAATGGTCAAAAACATTTGTTAAGCCGAATGCAGGTTACTTTCTGTTTTCAAGTTCATTGAACTGCGTTAGCCATTCGATGAAAGAATCAGATGATTTTTTAACGGTGTATAAACCCTGATCAAAAAACCATACGGGTATATCTTTTT
>JAWSUX010000021.1:19304-26330 GCA_033852215.1 Colwellia sp.
GATAATGAAAATACATCTTCTAGGCTTAAAAAATCTTGTACTTCAGCCATACCAGCCTCTAGCGCACAAATTTTAGTCATCACGTTTGGTGTATGAACCAAACCATAGGTAGAGAGTAAATATTTATATGAGTCGGGCAATGAAGCATGTAATTTTGTTTCAAGTGCTTCAATATCTTGATTATCTATTGGAGTCATCGACTGTTTACTCGCCCAATTTTTTACAAACAGATCAATACTTTTCACTTAGGAATGCTCCAACACAAAAAACGAGCCTGTAGCATAGCTCGTTTTCATATTATTTGTTAATCGTAATACCCTAACAGTATTAATTTTTAGTTTTTATAAGTAGCGTTAGCTAAATTATACAGCCTCAACGTCGCAGTTTCGGCGAACGGTAGCGCAGAACAACATTACTTTGTTAAGCGTTTTACTTTAGTTGAAATTCAACGTAAATTTTTGATGATACCTTTACACTCCCTGGCTTAAACTCATAGGGTATATTTTTGATATTTAAAGTGCTGCTTTTTCGAGCTGTAACCAGAATTTCTTCAAGACTGAATTGGCGGCGAATATTTTGTTTGCCTATTTGATGAACCTTATCCAACTTAGCGCCAAAATTTGTAGCTAAGAATTCAGCATTATCTTTGGCGTTTTGGGCTGCACGCGCTAGAGATTTTTTCTTAAGTTCCTCGTAGTTAGATACATCAGGTTCTACGCTGTCGATCTCAGATACATCACTATCGACCAATGCTTGAATAACACTTCCGTAAAGGTTAATGTCGCGGACAATAATATCGATATCTCTGCGCACGATATGTCCTATGATGGAGACGTTGTCGTTATCATCATACTCTTGAGCTGTTTCGATATTTAATGATGAAGAAGTGATATCCTTTTCAGAAATTCCGAGCTTAATAAGAGTTTGTACTGAATTTAATGAAATGTCGTCAACTTTAGTTTTTGCTTTAGCAGGATCGCTCTTGTGTAGGTTAAATATGTTGTAGCTGATTCTGATTATGTCAGGCACAGCCTCAACAGTTCCTGAGCCCTCGACAGCAATAATCCGTTCTTCAGCAAATGATGAGCTGCATAAAATAAAAAGTATGACAAATAAAGTTGTTTTTTTCATTATTATTCCTTGCTAGGTTATGTGTTCTAAAGCCTTAATAATAGGCTGATAACTAGATGGTTAAAATAAGTGGCTAAGGAAAAAAAAGCAACTGTTTGTTGTTCTGACCCCGTTAGTCTTTTCCTATACCTATTTTTGCTTGAAATAAGGGAGTTTAAGAGTGCGACTTCTCGATCTCATGGTCGAAGACAAAGATATTTTCATATCATGTGGTTTCATATTAGTTGGTTTTTTATTACTTGGATAAAGAATTTTTGCCGAATTACTTTTTGCTTTAAAGCTAATTTCAGGGCAGTTCATTGCAATTTCATCAGGAAAAAATGTTCTTGGTAACCTTGAGGCTGCATCAATAAACTTCAGCATTCTTTCGTCATTGTTTTTATATGGGTTAATATCTGTTTTATTTATTTTAAATTGATTTTTTACTACATTTTCAAGTGCAGCAGATACGGCAAAAATATTACAAAGATGATAAGGAATATCCCTATTGAGAGAAATAGCACAATTTGAGCCTTTATGTATATCTGGCTCAGGCCCTACTACACCCTTGGCTACGACCCCTTCAATAAAATAACCCGTGATTAGGTTTTTGTCCCAAGCGCCATAAATAGTACGAATAACTCTGTGTCTATGTTTTATATAGTTTGCAGATTTCCTAACATGATCATTATATTGTTTTATTGAAGAAGAAAACTCACGACTCGCGGTGGTAAAACCTTTTGATTTTGTACTATCGAATAGTGATTTTACTATTGATTGGCAGCCATCTAAGAAGTTGCCCATAGAAAAAATAAAATTAAAGACACCATTTTTTATCGATAAATCCAACTCACTGTCTGAGCTACCGTTAATTTTTTTTTCATGCAGCTCGAGCACATCTTTTGTTAGTCTATAACCACTTTCAACCGCCTCTTCAAAAACGGAACTGTAAACATCGCATGGGTGCATAAGCTGATAATTCTGATGAAATAATTTTTCATCAGGCAGCGCATTTAAAAGGCTAATGATCTCAGGAGCAAAACCAGATTTTTCAGTTGGTAAGGTATATTTCAATTTTTATTACGCCTAATAGAGTCAAAGCCATTAACCGTTGATAATGGTCGGAAGTTTTATGGGTACAAAAAATAGCAGAGTTGGACTGTCGTGGCAAAGTATCAACACAATAATAAGGTAAGTAGTCGGAAAAATTTAGTCATCGAAACCCTCGTAAGCTATTAACATGAAAGTCAGCCTACGAGGTTCACTATACTCTGAGTTTTGTTTTATTACTGTACCTAGGCGTAAAAAACGGAGCGATTAGCTCCGTTTTTTAATAGCTCAACCATTAAGTTTGTTCAGTTTAATTAGATGGTCACTCTGGAAACTTGAGCATTAGTATCTGCCTCGGATTACGGTAGGCCTCTGGTGAGGTAAGCAGAGATTGTGCGCCACTCACGGTATGTTCTGAACTTATCATGTCAGAAAAACTCAGAGCAGAAAATTTTTCCTTTTTTTCTAAAATTAATAAATCAATTGATGGTTCAATATCGCCATTATCTAACCATGATTGGTAAGGGGTGGGCAGCGGAGGAATGACTGTAGATAAGGTTGTTGCGGAAAAGTAAACATAGTGCGTTAAACTGATCAATTCTTTATCTACAGAACCAAAATAACCCATCATCAACATGAAAGAGGTTGGGGTTTCAGTGCCACTCCAATTTACCTCTAGCTGACGCTTATTTATATTTAAATCAAGCTGAGTAATAGAAAAATCAGCAAAAGTTAAATTCACTGTGGAGTCTGCAGCCGTAGCATTGACACGTCGGGCGTCATTTATGCAATATTGAATAGCCTCTGAGATTAATGAACAAAATCCCCTATCTTGGTAGTCATAAGTGACCAAAGCTGCGGCTTCAGGAGAAAATATATATTGATTCATGCCTAAATTTGGCAGTATAGATGCGCCTTTTTTCTCTGCTCGTCCTAAGTGAATACTCACATTATAGGGAGGACTCGTTGAAGGGGTAAGTAAGGTAACGCTGCCATTGCCGCCATCAACAATATTTGCAGTATCGAATTCGGCATAAGTTGTGCCGTTAGCCGATAAAATCACTAAAACAACGTTATCACAACTGGTTACCGTATAATCTTGTGAGTCATCTGTATCTAAAAGATTGGTGCGTTCGAATGATACTGGCAGATGTGGATTATTTGGATTATAGACTTGCACAGCTGATGACTGCTCATCGCCAGCAGGAATACCATTAACAGTTAAGGTAAAGGTCTCACAATCACTGTTTAACGGCGCTATTTCAGGTGCAGGAAAGCCTAACCCTGTTGTTGAAAAGGTATAGGTTTGATTAGCATTGACGCCAAGAAAAGAATTCGCGTGTATAATGCGTGAATTATCTGTAACCGAAACTGTTCCAGATACGCTGTAATTAACCGTTTCTTTATTATTGGCTTCGGGAAAACGAAGAATGTCATTTTCACTCAAGTTTCTTTCTGCTAGCGCTTCAGATAAATCATCTTGCCAAAGTGTTGCCGTCCAATCATTAACGTTGGTACAGTCGACACCATAAAGTTCACTACAGCCGGTAATAAAGCTTAATTTGGGAGTAGTCAACGTTGTAAAGCTACCAGGCACACCACCTATGGTTAATGTTGCTGTCGTCTCGGTACTATAATCAGCAGATGAAGTATGTTTCACCTGAACTTGCTGACCATTAGTGATCACAGCAGCAGTACTGGTATAAGCACCGCCATCAATTGAATATTCACCGCCAACAATGCTGATATTTGCATAGGCATTAATGCCTGATACCGTAATAACATTAGAAATTTTATCGCTTTCAAGCCCTACATCCGATTGCTCAGTAAAAATAAAACTTGCTGGCGTGGTATCAATAGCCCAAGTTGTAGAACGAAAACTGCCAGACACGCCACCTATGGTTAATGTAGTCGTAGTCGCAGTGCTATAGTCAGCGGATGAGGTATGTTTCACCCTAATTTGCTGACCATTAGTGATCACAGCTGCTTCACTGGTATAAGCCCCGCCATTAATAGAATATTCACCGCCATCAATACTGATATTCGCCTCGGCATTGATACCGGATACCGTAATGACACTTGAAACGCTATCGCTTTCAAGCGCTATCTCAGACTGTTCGGTAAAAGAAAAACTTGCTGGCGTGGTATCAATAGCTGGCTCCGATGAGCCTCCACCGCCGCAACTAGCCAGCAATAACGTTGACACCGAAAATAATACAGCGCGTAATTTTGCGTAAGATAAGTAATCAGTGTTCATTATTCTTTCCTTAATTATTAACCATGTTTTTGCAGAGATAATGAGAAGCCCTACTTTAAAAACAAGGCATTAAAGCACATAGGGAGGTGATTAGGCAACAGTCACTAGAGCTGAGTTGATCACAGCCTAGCTGTGCTGCTTACGCGCATATGAGGCTTTCGATTTTTTGTTTTATTTTTTAACGAAAAAGCATGTGAGGTGTGGTTGTATTTATCCAAGAATAAAAAAATCAACTTGTCTAGTGCCACTTAACCCATTACCATCTCGATTTATTAACTTACTGAATAGCAACCGAGACTTTTTATGAATACTATCCGCCTTATATCTGCCTCAGAAAAACTCGAGATTACGCCTTCTAAAATTGTTTGTATTGGCCGAAATTATGTTGACCATATTCAAGAGCTCGCCAATGAAATCCCTGATGAAATGGTGGTATTTTTCAAGCCGAATTCAGCTATTACTACCGAATTAAGTGCACAGCACTTAGAAGATGAATTGCATTATGAAGCCGAACTCAGTTTTTTATATCAACAAGGACGGTTTACCGCGGTTGCTTTAGGATTAGATTTAACAAAACGAACAGTGCAAGCAAAATTAAAAGAGAAAGGTTTACCTTGGGAGCGCGCAAAAGCATTTAACGGCTCGGCATTATTTAGTGATTTTGTCTATTTTGAGCAGGAGAATATAACCGCTGACAGCTCTGAAGAATTAACACTATCGTTAACAATTAATAGTGAATTAAAGCAACAGGGAGGCATTACTTTAATGATGACTAAACCTGATGAAATATTAGTGGAATTGCAAAAATTCACTCAACTTGAAGACGGTGATATTGTTATGACAGGTACCCCAAAAGGTGTTGGCCTTATTAAAACTGGCGATAACCTTTCTGGAGCGGTTTATCTGCAAGGGCAAGATAAACCGTTAATTTCATCTCAGTGGTTAGCTCAATAAAATTAGCTTGCTAGTAAGGGGTATATCATAGGTTAAAGTGACAAAGTTTTGCTACACTTAAGTGAACAACTGAAACTTTAACAACTGAAAATTTGAACAATATATATGTTCAAATTCAGTGAGAAATTATGCAAACTATATACGTAAATAATAATGCGAGAAAATTATGGAATATGAATTTATACATGACGCTATAACAGGCGAAGCAAGAGCAAAATTCTCACTTGAACATGAAGTGGTTGGGCCTTGGATTGAGGTAGAAGTTGGTCATAACCGTGACAAACTCACGCAACTATTGACGGCAATAGAAGATATTGATAAAGGTCAGTCATCAGAGATTTTAATTACCGGTAGCGAATATTCGGTTCTGTTAAATAGCGATGATATTGAAATTAGAACCAATGCGAGTTTAAATGGCAACGAGCCTTTAGCTGAAATGCTGACCGATGAACACATTAACCTTGATCAAAATGAAATTGCGGGCTGTGGTATTGATGATTTCAGGTCGTTATTACTCTCTTGGGCAAAATTTACCGATACGTTGATGAACTAGTGTTAACTCCGTTTAAAAGTAATAACGCTTGTTAAATACCAGTGACAAGATTAATTAGTTACAGTGACCATGAAAAACACTATAATTGCCGATAATTATATTTATCCAAAAGTTAGTGAACAATCCCTATGTTTGAGCAATTTGAATTAGACTCTGAATTATTAGCCAGTATTACAAAAGCGGGTTATAACACACCTACCTCTATTCAGGAGTTAGTTATTCCAGAGGCAATGATTGGTAAAGACGTATTAGCGTCTGCACCGACAGGCACAGGTAAAACTGCTGCTTTCTTATTGCCAATAGCTCAGCATTTACTCGATTATCCTCGTACTAAACCCGGTTTTCCTCGTGTACTTATTTTAACGCCAACACGTGAATTAGCGATACAAATAGGTGAAGATAGCGAGCAACTTACCGAACTCACTAAAATCAAAACAGGCGTGATCACCGGTGGTGTTAATTACGGTAGTCATAGCGATATACTGAATAGCACCACTGATATTTTAGTTGCTACCCCTGGTCGCTTATTAGAATACATTGAAAATGAACAATTTGACGCCCGTGAAATTGAAATTTTAGTACTTGATGAAGCAGACCGCATGTTAGATATGGGCTTTAGTGAAGCAATTAATCGGATTGTTGCTGAAGCACGCTGGCGCAAACAAACTATGTTGTTTTCGGCTACGTTAGCAAGTGCTGGCGTATCAGCATTTGCTAAAGAGGTACTTAACGATCCTGTCTTTTTAGAATCTAACCCATCACGTAAAGAAAAAGCGATTATTCATCAATGGATGCATTTAGCAGATAACTCAGATCACAAACTCAGTCTTTTAGTGAATATTCTTAAGCAAGAGGATGTTAAGCGCACAGTAGTTTTTGCGAATAAACGTGAAACAGTACAAACGCTTTCGGGTAAACTTTATGCTGAAGAATTACCTTGTGTGTGGCTAGAAGGAAAAATGCCACAAGATAAACGTAATAAAGCGATAGAGCGTTTTAAAAACGGTGAAGTTAAAGTGTTAGTGGCCACTGATGTGGCTGCTCGTGGCCTTGATATTGATGATATTAGCCATGTTATTAATTTTGATATGCCGCGTAAAGT
>JAWSUX010000021.1:26419-27322 GCA_033852215.1 Colwellia sp.
AAATAAAATTAACCCCATCACAGAAAAAAGCCAAAGCAAAAAAAGTAGCCAAGAAAAAGGTAAAACGCGCTAAAACAAGTGCTGCTAAAGGTTAAACCGCAGAATAATTCTTAGATATCTCGCCCGATAAAGCTAAATATAATACCTATATAATATTTAGTTGATACGTTTATGGCATAGCGCAATAAGTTAGTCTATGCTTTTGTAAACTACCGTAACAGTGCGGTAGTTTTACGGTTTACCTTAAGTAGTAAATAAGATACCCGCGCAGTAGCATCATTTTAAAGAAAGTTTATGGCTTGAGCCAAAAGGAATAGCACCGTTTTATCGTTAAGCGAAAGTACAATCGATAATATGTGGCTAAAGGGCTGTTGAAAAGTATACGGTATATGGAACTAAAAAGACTGGGTGAAGGCTAAAGTATAAAGCCGACAGTCGACATCCGTTACGGTGAAATCAGTAGTTAAGTTTTTCACATAGTAAATAGAATAAAATGAGCCCCACAAATGACTAACGTAAGCCAATTTAGCAGCCAACGTCATATAAAAGAACACATTCAAGAAGAAGCTTGTTTATGGATTAGCCGAATAGATCACGGCCTGAGTTTCAGTGAGCAACAAAGTTTGGTGATTTGGTGTAATCAGAACAACAAGCATCATCAAGCGTTATTAGCGATGGCTTCTCATTGGGATGATTTAAGCATTCTGTCAGAATTACGAGGTTTGTTTCCATTAGAAAAACCGCCTCAAAAATCTAATCAAAAACTTCACGCTTATGTTATGGCGGCAAGTCTTGCGCTATTTTCATTGTTTGGTGTTAGTTACGTTAATCAAGATAGCTTATTGTTATACCTACCTTTCATTAATAATACACAAGAAAATATACAAGTATTTGAAACAAATA
>JAWSUX010000241.1:0-3720 GCA_033852215.1 Colwellia sp.
ACATTAACCAAACGTATGGCTGAAGACTTGACTGACTATTTAGATGAGCATGGCATTAAAACACGTTATTTACATTCCGATGTTGATACCGTTGAACGTGTTGAGATTATTCGTGATTTTAGATTAGGAAAGTTTGATGTACTTGTAGGTATTAATTTACTCCGAGAAGGTTTAGACATGCCTGAAGTTTCTTTAGTCGCTATTCTTGATGCGGATAAAGAAGGTTTCTTACGGTCAGAGCGCTCACTTATTCAAACGATTGGTCGAGCAGCACGTAATATTAATGGTAGAGCGATTTTGTATGCTGGCCGAATTACGGGCTCAATGCGCAAAGCGATTGATGAAACAGAGCGACGTAGAGCAAAACAACACCAGTATAACGCAGATAACGGCATCACTCCGAAAGGTGTAATACGTAGAATAACAGATGTTATGGGCGTAGGATCATACAGCGATGCCAAAAAATTAGATAAAGTGGCAGAGGCGCACGCAAGTTACCAAGCGATTAAAGAAGCAGATGAGCCACTATTAACAACGAAAGAGATAGATAAAAAAATTGTTCAACTTGAAAAAGAAATGTATTTTCACGCACAAAATTTAGAATTTGAAAAAGCTGCGGCTATCCGTGACGATATTGCAAAGTTAAGACTTCAGCAACTGTCTAGTTAACTGATTAGCCGTTAGTTATTAACATTCATTTTATTAATATTAAAGTCTACCCCTATATTGTCACGTTAAATCAATAATAGAATAATGACCAAGAATATTAGCCACAGCGGTACTATTGCAGTGTGATAAGTTGCTAATATCTTCAATTATCTTGTCTTGAATATTGACAGGGAAAAGTAATAATTGCTCTAAATAAAGATGAGCTTGGGTTTCATTATTTGCATCAATTAATTGATGTAAACGTCGCGCTTGATGTTGCCATATAACACTCATAAGTTACCCTTAAAAACCATTACACACTCGTTAAGTTTAGAACATGGATGATATCGGGTTAGATAGATTTTTTCTTAAAATAAAACCAATGGAAGATAAAAATATATAGCTACCTAAGTTATTGTAGTTTAACTGTTTTATTTTTTTGTTGAACGGCTAGGTAATATAACTATTAATGATTATTTATCGCCATAAGAGTAATGACGGCACTTACCTTACCCTTTATTACTCTTATGGTGTTATTGTTTTAGTTATTATTCATATTCGATAGGATCAATGATTTTGTTATCACTAAATGCTTCTAATCTTTCTTGGCATGCACCACATTTACCGCAGGCTTTAATTCGACCATTATAACAAGTCCATGTATTACTATAATTTAAATCCATGCTGATGCCGTCAGCTAAAATAGCTGATTTATTCACATGCAAATAAGGGCTAAATATTTCAACACTTTCATAGTTCGCTATTTTGCAAACATCATTCATTTTTTCAACAAACTCAGGGCGACAATCTGGATAAATAGCATGATCGCCAGAGTGAGCACCGTAGTACACTTGCTCTGCGCCAACTGATACCGCATAAGCAACGGCTAATGATAATAATATCATATTTCGGTTAGGCACTATGGTCGACTTCATGTTTTCGGCTTCATAATGTCCTTCAGGAATATCAATATCATCCGTTAAAGATGAACCGGTTAACAACTGATTAATTGCAGAAATATCAATAACTTTATGGTTAATGTTTAATTTGTTACAAACCGTGCTAGCGCATTCCAATTCTTTTACATGACGTTGACCATAATCAAACGATAATGCATAAACGTGTTTATCATCTTTTATTGCACGGTTTAATACTGTAAAGGAGTCCATGCCGCCAGAATATATAACAACAACTTTTTCAGTCATTTGTAAGGTCTCTAAAAATAAATAAGGTATAATTAATAGTATTATTTTACTTGATTAACCTCATAGGCAAAAGCAGAAAGTGAACACAATACCTAATAAAAAAATATCGGATAAAAAAATGGCGAATAAAGATGCAGAGCAAGCAACTTACAAAATCAATGAGTTTTTTGAAACCATTCAAGGTGAAGGCTCTTTCACTGGGCAACCTTCTATTTTTATTCGTTTGCAAGGTTGTCCTGTTGGCTGTTCGTGGTGTGATACCAAACATACCTGGGATATTGAGTTATCTGAGCAAGTAAATGCTGAAATCATGATGATGAAAGTACAAGAAACCGCGCAGTGGACAGAATTAACTGCCGTGCAATTACTTGATTTAGTAAAACAAAAAAATTATCAGGCTAAGCATATTGTAATTACTGGTGGAGAGCCTTGTATGGTTGATTTAACACCGCTTTGTGAAACATTTGAACAACAAGGTTACAGCACACAAATTGAAACCTCAGGAACTTTTGTGATAAAAACAACTGAGCAATGTTGGGTGACTGTTTCGCCTAAGGTTAATATGCGCGGGGGCTATAAAATACTCGATAGCGCTATGCAGCGTGCTAATGAAATTAAACATCCCATTGCAACAGAGCAGCATATTGATGATTTAAAAGGGTTGTTGCTTCAGCATAACATTAAAAATACCGCTATTTATATACAGCCGATCAGTCAGAAAAAGCGCGCTACTGAGCTAGCTATTGCGACTTGTATTGCCAATAACTGGCGTTTGTCAGTACAAGTACATAAATACTTGGATATTGAGTAAATTGAGCCCGAAAACATCAGTAAATTTTTACTGATTAAAATAGCCATGTCATTGTAAACTAAACTAAATTATGCTAAAATGTATTTTTAAATTTTAAGGGGGTGAATATGAAAATAGTAAGTGCAATGAAAATAGCATTAATTGCAGCAGCTATAGCAATTACGGGCTGTCAATCAACATCTAATAGACCACAGGTTTCACCTGATGGCATGCAATTAAAAGTATCAAATCGCTCAACAATCGTTTATAAAAAAGAAGATGTAAATTTTTCTGAGTATATTAAAGTACTTATTCTGCCAAGCCAGGTCGCTTTTAAAAAGAACTGGCAGCGTGACTATAATAGAAGTAAAAAGAGTTCATCTACGCATTTATCAGACAACAATGTTTTACGAATTAAAACAGATTTTGCTACACTTTTTGATACAGTTTTTACCGAAGAATTAATTAAAGGCAATGAAAAAATTTTAGTTGATAACGCGGGAACGGGGGTATTATTGATCAAACCGGTTATTTTTGATTTAGATTTGAACGATCCAGATACAATGTCTAACCGTAATCACACTTTTGTGAACGAAGCCGGAGAAGCAACATTATTTTTAGAACTTTATGATAGTGTTAGCGGAGAAATATTAGCGAGAATGATTGATAATCAAATTGTTGGTGATAATAGAAAACTGACTATCCGTGATCATACTGCTGATGTTAAGCATACTGTTATAAAATGGGTAAAAACCTTAAACTCAATATGAGTTAAAGCTTGAACATCAATAAAAATATTAATGTATATTTGTTTAAAAGAAATAAAAATAACATTAAATCTAAGCTAACTTACTTCTTCAATATATTTTCTTGGTAAACGTAGCGACACTCGAGTAAGTAATTCATAACTTATGGTATTGAGAGGTTTCGCTACGGTTTCAATAGGTAAATTTTTCCCCCACAACTCAACAATATCAACTAAATTTACCTGAGTTAGTTCAGTAACATCAATGGTGATCATATCCATAGAAACTCGTCCCGCTATTGGCGCAAGTTGGTAGGGCAAACGGGTTAAAA
>JAWSUX010000242.1:0-5061 GCA_033852215.1 Colwellia sp.
GTCCAACCTTTTGCATGTAATAAAACGGCTTTTATACGGTCACGCTCAGAACCATCACGAACTTTACTGTGTCGTAATTCTAAAGCTATTCTTAATGCTGGTGTGAGTTTGATATTCATTAGTGGCTAGCTTGATCCTCTTTAACCGAAAAATCAAGCATCTTCATTGATCACAGGTATATTAGCTTGCAGTGAGTAATGAAAAAGCTCCATTACTCACTGCAAGCTAATACAGAAAAAGAACGGATGGTGTTATCAATGATAACGATTGGTCGTGAAATTATTGACGATGGCAGATATTATATACCGCTCGAAGAATACGTGTATGTATTATCTCAACTATCAAACTTAGCCGTTAATATTGAGGGATTGCATGGCTAAATATTTGTGGGGATCCTTCAGATTTAAAAGGGTTGTTGCTTCAGCATAACATTAAAAATACCGCTATTTATATACAGCCGATCAGTCAGAAAAAACGCGCTACTGAGCTAGCTATTGCGACTTGTATTGCCAATAACTGGCGTTTGTCAGTACAATTACATAAATACTTAGGTATTGAGTAAGTTGAACCCAAAAAAACAGCGAAACCTTACTGGTTAAAATAGTTATGTCATTGTAAACTCAGTTAAACTAAACTGTATCTTTAAATTTAAAGGAATTAATATGAAAAAAATAAGTGTGATGAAAATAACTATTATTGCTGCTGTAGCGCTAGCAATTACGGCGTGTCAATCAACATCGGATGAGCCACAGGTTTCACCTGATGGCATGCAATTAAAAGTTTCAACTCGCTCAACAATTGCTTATAAAAAAGAAGATGTGAATTTTTCTGAATATACGAAAGTGCTTATTCTACCAAGTCAGGTCGCTTTTAAAAAGAACTGGCAGCGTGACTATAATCGAGACAGAGCGCGTTTATCTACGCATTTATCAGATAAAGATGTTTTACGGATTAAAACCGATGTTGCTAAACTGTTTGATGAAATTTTTACCGAAGAGCTCGTTAAAGGTAATGAGAATATTTTAGTGGATAAAGCGGGAACGGGGGTTTTATTGATCAGGCCTGCTATTATTGATTTAGATGTGAATGCTCCTGATACTATGTCTGCTAATCGTGATCGTACTTATGTGAGCGAAGCAGGAGAAGCAACATTGTTTTTAGAACTTTATGATAGTGTTAGCGGAGAAATATTAGCAAGAATTATGGATAACCAAGCTGTTGGCGATAATCATTATGCGCGGGTGGCTACTCGCTTAGGTAATACTGCGGATATGAAACGTGCTATTAGAAAATGGGCCAAAGCCTTAAAAGCCAAATATGAGCAAAACCAATTTCAACAGTAGTCATAAATAAAAGTGTTAATATCACTTGCTTAAAATAGAAGGAGAAGTAAGGTTATATCAAAGGCTTATATAACTAAATAGTTAAATGTAAGCTAACCTACTTCTTCAATATATTTTCTTGGTAAACGTAGCGACACTCTTGTAAGTAATTCATAACTTATGGTATCTAGATGTTTCGCTACGGTTTCAACAGGTAAATTTTCCCCCCACAACTCAACAATATCACCTAAGCTCACCTGAGTTAGTTCAGTAACATCAATGGTGATCATATCCATCGAAACTCGTCCAGCTATAGAGGCAAGTTGATTGTTGATAAACACTGGTGTACCTGCTTTTGCATTAAGAGGATAACCATCAGCATAACCAATTGCTACCGTAGCAATGACCGAAGTACGCTTAGCTTGCCAAGCTTCGCCATAACCAACATATTCTCCTTTAGCCACAGTTCTTAAGCCAATAATGTTTGATTGCAATGTCATTACCTGTGTTAAAGTAATATTTTCTTTATCTTTAGCGCTGACATTTGAGGTAGGGTTAATACCATAAAGTGCAATACCTACCCGAGTAAACTCACGGTGGCTTTGTGGCCACTGAATAATTCCAGCGGAATTAGCTAAACTTGCGTGGCAATTATAGTGTGAATTTACACTATCAAAACGCTGCATTTGCTTTAATGTTTTTGGGCTGTTTTTTTCTTCTGAATTTGAGAAGTGACTGCAAAGTACTAGCTCTTTTTGTTGAGCAGGTAATAGGAATGATAGTACTTTGGGCATTATCTCTGAAATTTCATCAGGCATAAAACCTAATCTATTCATGCCAGTATCTATTTTAAGCCACAGTTTACCTAAATAAGGTTTTTTCTGTTTGAGTAAATTAGTGACCTGAACATGATTGTGAAGCATTAACCAAAAATTATATTTCAAAGAGTAATCGAAGTCAGCATCGCTTAATGGTCCTTCAAGAATTAGTATCGGAGATGTAATGCCAGCCTCACGTAAAACCATGGCTTCATCAAGAAAAGCCACAGCAAAAGCGGGAACAATGGGATCAAGGCTTTTGGCTATTTCAATAGCACCATGACCATAGGCACCCGCTTTAATTACCGCAATGGTTGCGCTGTTGTCGGCTAATTTATCAAGTAATCGATAATTACTTTTCAGTGCGGTTAGGTTTATGATTGCTTGAGTTTTTCTTGATGTGTAGCTCATGAGTTATTAGGTACTTGTTCTGACTTATTATGCGTTTATTGTAAAAATTAACTTTTTTTTGAGTGTATCATCTTTAACATTCTATTGAATAGGAAAACACTGAGTTTAACTATCTGATCTAGTGCATTCTCTGTTTATATTTTTTATGGGATACTGTCGTTAGCTAATACTGCTGATGTTGATACAAAAATAGGGTAAACCAAATATAATGGATAGTAAAAAGGTTGGTAATGATCGCGCTACAATAAAGTCACAACTTGTTGATGAATTGAATAACATAGCTACCGAAGGGCAAAACCCAGATACCCTAGATATTGACCTACTTGATTCACTGGGTGTGTTAACAAAAATTAATAAAGAAGACCAAAAAGTAGCAGGTATTGTTGCTATATTATTGCCTGAAATAGCACAGGCCGTTGACCGTATTGTGAAAGCTTTTTCGTCTGGCGGACGACTTATTTATATTGGTGCCGGCACTAGTGGTCGTCTTGGTGTGCTTGATTCGGTTGAATGTCCGCCAACGTTTAGCGTTTCAAGTGAGCAAGTACTTGGTATTCTTGCTGGTGGTGCAGGGGCTATGTATAAAGCTGTTGAAGGCGCTGAAGATAATCGAGAGCTTGCGATTACTGATTTAAAAGCAATTGAGTTAAATAGTAACGATGTTTTAGTTGGCATTGCTGCGAGTGGGCGTACTCCTTATGTTTTATCGGCAATGAAATATGCGAAAGCCCAAGGCTCGAGTGTTATTGGTTTGAGTTGTAGCTCTAATGAACAATATGCTCAATATACTGATGTGAATATTTGTGCTGTTGTTGGCGCTGAAGCGCTAACGGGGTCTACGCGAATGAAGTCAGGTACAGCACAAAAAATGATATTAAATATGCTGAGCACTGCAAGCATGATTCGCAGTGGTAAAAGTTATCGAAATTTAATGGTTGATGTTAATGCAACCAATGAAAAGCTTGTTGCTAGAGCGTTAAGAATTGTTATGCAAGCAACACAATGTGATTATCAAACGGCAGAGCAAGCGTTAAAATTAGCAAATAATAAAACGAAATTAGCCTGTTTAATGGTATTAACGGGGATGAATGCAGAGCAAGGGCAATTAGCCCTGAATAATAGTCAGGGCTTTTTACGGCAAGCGATAAAGTGATATATATGATTAAACGATCCGTACTTATTTGTCAGCTTGCATTTAAGTTTTTTTTATTTGTTGTCACTTATTTTGTTGCACAGATAGGTCTTGCTAGTGAGCCTGTCAGCGTTGGTGCAGAGCAACTAACTCGTTACTTACCATTACTTCAAGGAAAAAACGTTGCGTTAGTGGTCAATCAAACATCTCTGGTGGGCAACAAACACCTTGTCGATGTTTTATTAGAAAAAAAAATTAACGTTAAAGCGGTTTTTGCACCTGAGCATGGCTTTCGAGGTAATCGTGATGCGGGTGAAAAATTTAACTCCACAGTTGATGAACAAACGGGTGTTCCGCTGATTTCTATTTATGGAAAACAGCGTAAACCAACAATGAAAACACTAGCAAATATTGATGTCATTATTTTCGATATTCAAGATGTAGGTGTAAGGTTTTATACTTATATTAGCTCTATGCATTATATGATGGAAGCAGCCAAGGATGCAGGCATCAGTTTTATCGTATTAGATAGGCCAAACCCTAATGGCGCTTTTGTTGATGGCCCGATACTTGATGAAGAATTTCGCTCTTTTGTCGGTATGCATCCAATTCCATTATTGCATGGCATGACCGTTGGCGAATTGGCTCTAATGTTTAACGGGGAAGGTTGGTTGAATAGCTCACTTAAAACGACCAAACCACTCGAATTAACAGTTATCCCAGTTAAGCATTACCAACGTAATATGGTTTATAGCTTACCGATAAAACCGAGCCCTAATTTACCAAACAATCAAGCTGTTTCCTTGTATCCATCACTTGGTTTTTTTGAAGCAACACCTATTAGTATTGGCCGTGGCACGCCATTTCCATTTCAGGTAATTGGTCATAACAAAATTCACCGTGATAATTTTTCCTTTATGCCATTATCAACACCTGGAGCCGCAGTAAAACCTAAATTGATGAATATTGCTTTACAGGGACAAGACTTACGTAAAAAGAAAGTTCAAGGAATTGATCTTTCTTTTCTTATTTCTTGGCATAGACTTTTTAAAACACAAGATGTTGAATTTTTTACTAGAGCAAGTTTTATGGACAAACTCAGTGGCACTGATAAATTAAGAAAAGCGATCATAGCAGGACAAACTGAAAAACAAATCAAAGCAAGTTGGCGACAAGGTATCGATGATTTTATGCAGTTAAGACAACCTTATTTATTGTATCCCGACACCTTGATTAATATGGATAAGTAAGCTAGATCAACTAGTTAAATAGGTTGTTAAGTTTTAATTATAAAAATACACACTTTAAATAAGTGTTAGTTAACGTCGAAGGTACTGTGATTGCAAAGCTAGTAATATATGATGTTATGAAGCGATGG
>JAWSUX010000635.1:0-1508 GCA_033852215.1 Colwellia sp.
ATCATCCGCTTTACCGTAGTCAAAACGTTGTACACCTAGAAACTCATTCAAGTTATCTTGGCTTACCACAACTTTTTTCAATTTTTTATCAAGCAATATTGCCTTTACTGCTTTACGACATAATTTAGATATTTCGCGTTCTAAATTACGCACCCCGGCTTCACGAGTGTAATAACGAATAATACCAACAATAGCGCTATCGTTAATTTCGATTTCTGTGCTCTTTAAACCATTACGTCCTATTTGTTTGTTGACCAAGTGATCTCGAGCAATATTAAGTTTTTCGTCTTCGGTATAGCCCGATAAACGAATAACTTCCATACGGTCAAGTAATGGACCAGGAATATCCATGCTATTAGAGGTTGCCACAAACATGACGTCAGATAAGTCATAATCAACTTCTAAGTAATGATCGTTAAAAGTCGTATTTTGCTCGGGATCTAATACTTCTAATAAAGCTGAAGCGGGATCACCACGCATATCAGATGCCATTTTATCTATTTCATCAAGTAAAAACAGTGGATTTTTAACACCCACTTTAGATATTTTTTGAATCAATTTTCCCGGCAGTGAACCAATATAAGTGCGGCGGTGCCCACGTATTTCAGCTTCATCTCTAACGCCACCTAAAGCCATTCGCACATACTTACGACCTGTTGATTTAGCAATGGATTGGCCTAATGAGGTTTTACCTACACCTGGCGGGCCAACTAAACAAAGAATAGGTCCTTTAAGCTGGCTTACTCGTTGCTGCACAGCCAAATACTCAAGAATACGCTCTTTGACTTTATCTAAACCATAATGATCTTTATCAAGCACTTCTTGTGCTAACGTTAGGTTGCGTTTTAATTTACTGCGCTTTGTCCATGGCACATTAATCATACAATCGATATAACTACGTACAACAGTTGCTTCTGCCGACATAGGCGACATCATTTTTAACTTTTGCAATTCAGCTAAAGTTTTATCTTTAGCTTCACTCGGCATTTTAGCTTCCTCAATACGTTTTGCCATTTGCTCAAGTTCATCAGGTGTTTCATCACCTTCATTTAGCTCTTTTTGAATAGCTTTCATTTGTTCATTAAGATAATACTCACGTTGGCTTTTTTCCATTTGCTTTTTAACGCGAGTACGAATTTTTTTCTCAACTTGCAAAAGGTCTATTTCACCTTCCATTAGCGCCATTAAGTGCTCTAAACGAGTATCAACCTGAATTATTTCTAATATCTTTTGTTTATCCGCTAACTTAAGCGGCATATGCGCAGCCATGGTATCGGCTAGCTGATCTGGTTCTTCAATACCCGAAACAGAAGTTAGCACTTCAGGTGGTATTTTCTTATTCAACTTTACATACCCCTCAAACTGAGAAATAGCTGAACGCACTAATACCTCAACATCCTCACTTTCTTGATCATCAGCAGGTAAATACGCAAGATCAGCACTAAAATGACTCTCAGGTTCGACAAACTTTGTTACTTTCGCTCGCTGTACACCTTCAACAAGTACTG
>JAWSUX010000243.1:0-7734 GCA_033852215.1 Colwellia sp.
GTTGGTAAAGGACAACGTGGTTTAATTGTTGCTCCACCCAAAGCAGGTAAAACCTTATTATTACAAAACATTGCTCAGAGTATTGCTCGTAACAATCCTGATGCTGAATTAATGGTATTGCTAATTGATGAACGTCCAGAAGAAGTAACTGAAATGGAACGCCTTGTTAAAGGTGAAGTTATTGCTTCAACATTTGATGAACCAGCAAGTCGTCACGTGCAAGTGGCCGAAATGGTTATTGAAAAAGCCAAACGTTTAGTTGAACATAAAAAAGACGTGGTTATTTTACTTGATTCAATTACCCGTTTAGCACGTGCATATAACACAGTGATACCATCGTCAGGTAAAATCCTAACCGGTGGTGTTGATGCAAACGCATTACATCGCCCTAAACGCTTCTTTGGTGCGGCACGTAATATTGAAGAGGGTGGTAGTTTAACAATTATTGCTACAGCTTTAGTTGAAACGGGTTCTAAAATGGATGAAGTTATCTACGAAGAATTTAAAGGTACAGGTAATATGGAATTACACCTGTCTCGTAAAATTTCAGAAAAACGTGTTTTCCCTGCTATTAACATTAACCGCAGTGGTACTCGCCGTGAAGAACTTATTACTAAGCCTGATGAATTACAAAAAATGTGGATTTTGCGTAAAATTGTCCATGAAATGGATGAGATTGGTGCTATCGAGTTCCTTATCGATAAGTTAGCAATGACTAAAACCAATGACGAGTTTTTCGACTCCATGAAGCGTAAATAAACTATTAAGTAGTTTACTTATCAGAGAAAAATTTATAGTGAAGCCAGTCAACAGACTGGCTTTTTATATACAGGACGTATGATATGTCGCGGTGACAGGATGTCAGAAGCGTGTAATTGGTATCATTTATGATTAGTAAGATATTATGAAATATAACGATTTACGAGACTTTATCAGTCAACTCGAAAAAATAGGCCAGTTAAAGCGTATAACTACGCCTATCTCCACCCATTTAACCATGACTGAAATTAGCGATAGAACGCTTCGTGCTAAAGGGCCCGCGCTGTTATTTGAAAATGCAGTGGATGAACATGGTGAGCCTTATGGCATGCCTGTGCTGACCAATTTATTTGGTACGCCTGATCGCGTTGCGCTTGGTATGGGACAAGAAAACCTCGGTGCATTACGTGATGTTGGTAAACTTTTGGCCATGTTAAAAGAGCCTGAGCCGCCGAAAGGTTTTCGAGATGCGTTAAGTAAAATACCTGTTTATAAACAGGTATTAAACATGCCAGTGAAAATGATTAAAAAACCAGTTTGTCAGCAAATAGTCTTATCAGGAGATGATGTTGATTTAACTAAATTACCGATTCAAACTTGTTGGCCAGGAGATGTTGCACCGCTTATTACTTGGGGCTTAACTATCACTAAAGGTCCACATAAAGAAAGACAAAATCTGGGTATTTATCGTCAGCAAGTATTAAGTAAAAACAAAGTCATTATGCGTTGGTTATCTCATCGAGGTGGTGCGTTAGACTTTCAAGAATTTAAAAAAACTAATCCAGGTGAGAAATACCCTGTTTCAGTAGCATTAGGTGCCGATCCCGCCACTATTTTAGGCGCTGTAACGCCAGTGCCAGATACGCTATCAGAATATGCCTTTGCCGGCTTATTACGTGGTGCAAAAACCGAAGTCGCTAAATCAATTAGTAATGACTTAGAAGTGCCTGCAACAGCGGAGATTATTCTCGAGGGTTATCTTGATCCCGAAGAAATGGCACCAGAAGGCCCTTATGGTGATCACACAGGTTATTATAACGAAGTTGATGACTTTCCTGTATTCACCGTTACCCATATTACTATGCGTAAAGAAGCCATATATCACAGCACCTATACCGGCCGTCCGCCAGATGAACCAGCCATTTTGGGTGTCGCTTTAAATGAAGTATTTGTCCCTATTTTACAAAAGCAGTTTCCTGAAATCCAAGACTTTTACTTGCCACCGGAAGGATGCTCGTATCGTTTAGCGGTAGTGACCATCAAAAAACAGTATGCAGGTCATGCTAAGCGGGTAATGATGGGGGTTTGGTCTTTTTTACGACAGTTTATGTACACTAAGTTTGTCATTGTTTGTGATGATGATATCAATGCCAGAAATTGGGAAGACGTGATTTGGGCAATGACTACTCGCATGGATCCTAGCCGCGATACCGTTTTAATAGAAAATACCCCTATAGATTATCTTGATTTTGCTTCACCCGTTTCAGGTTTAGGTTCAAAAATGGGCCTTGATGCCACTAATAAATGGCCAGGTGAAACGAATAGAGAATGGGGTGAGCCGATGATGATGGATGAAAATATTAAAAATCAAGTGGATGACATTTGGGATGAATTAAATATTTTCCCAACAAAAACTAGCGAAAAGAAAACAGAGAAAGAAGGTTAAATCAATGAAAGCTATTAGTTGTCAAATAGAGTCGTTAACGTCGTTAACAACACATGTGTATAAAGTATTATTAAAGCCCAGTGAGAAGATAGATTTTATCGCGGGTCAGTATTTAAATTTTGTTATGAGTGAAGAAGATAAAAGGCCTTTTTCGATTGCAAGCTCACCTAACAGTGAGCTAATTGAATTGCAAATAGGTGCTTTTGTCGCAGATAGTTATCCAATGCAAGTGATTGATCACCTTAAAGCATGCCAAGCGAATAATAATGTTGTCACTGTTGAAATGCCTTTAGGTCATGCTCAGTTGCGTACAGAAAGCGAACGTCCATTATTATTGCTTGCTGGTGGTACAGGTTTTTCTTATATTAAATCTATGTTTGAATATTTAGCCGAGCAAAAATCACAACGTCATATTATGGTGTATTGGGGGCTACGCGAACAAAATGCAGTTTATGAATTAGAAAAAACAGCGGAAACAATTGCTAAACTACCTCATGCTAACTTTATTCCAGTTATTGAAAACGTAGATACATCAGAAAGCTGGCAAGGACGAACAGGCTTGGTACATCAGGCCGTAATGCACGATATCATTAACCTAGAGTCTTATGATATTTATATGGCGGGTCGTTTTGAGATGGTGGGTGCAATTCGCAGTGACTTTGTTGAACATGGTGCTTTATTAGAGCAGATGTATGCAGATGCATTTGCCTTTATTTAAATACCTACGTTTACTGGTGTATGTTTTAAATTCAAACATACACCTTAACGGTAAGGTGCTATTACCCTTACATCTCACTCGCTTTTAACCACACATCATTGGCCGATTGATGTTGCCCTTGCGCACTATGCGCTTTAGCAAAAGCTTGTAAATCTTGCAGGTCATATTGAATACCGAAATTTTCTTGCTCAAGTTTAACTAAGCTAGCAAAAGATTTCTCAGCCATCGAATATTGATTACTGGCTAGCGCCAGATGGCCTAGGCAGCTAAGCCACTTCCCACTATGAATATCTTTATGTAGGTGTTTTTGCACTTGCATAATTAAGTCATCAGCTTGCTTAATCGGTAATTTACGTAGTTGTTTTAAGAATTCACTGCTGGGTGATTTTTTTAATATAGGTAAGAGTAATTTATTCAATGGTTGGGCGATATTTTGCTCTGCTAATACTTGGCAATAAGCAAATAAAATAGCTTCCCGATGTTTCAGTTTTTTGCTCAAACTTTGCCAATAAGCAGTGAGTTTAACTTGGTCGTGCTGACAAATAAGGTCATTAAATACACCATAATAAGCTTGGCTTTCCCATGCTCGAATACGACTATCCGTGTGCGTATTGTCTTTGCGAGCACTGTTTAAATAATTTACCACTGCTTCGAAGCGATGCTCGATTAAGCACAGATCTATTTCTAATGCTAATAGGCGTGAGTCATGACCAATTTGTTTGTGATTATCATTTATTAGCGTTCTGGCTTTGGTATAGGTTTCTGCTTTGTTTTGATTCATTAATAGTTTTATTTTAACAATAACGCTTTCTAAGCCTAAGTCTTTAACTTGGCCAGTTTCTTTTTCTAACAGGGTTAAGTAGTGATTAGTATTACTATCTAAATCTTGTTTTGCTGAAGCCGCCGCGGCAAGTAAATAGGCACTTTGTTTACGTTTTGATGGCACCGCACTTTTCGAAAATAATTGCTCTGCTTGCTTATAGTCTTCAAGCATGAAAGCGGCAAGGCCTTTATTGAAATTAACAATACCGCGCCTTTGCCCAGCAAAAACGATTTTATTCCAACTGCCAAAAGTCAGTTTTAATCCGCCACGAAATATTTTATAACTAAAAAAGCTAACTATTAATACTGCCATAAACCAGAATATAGCGGCATATACGCTGAGCTCATAAATACTGTTGCCAAGAGATATTAAAATGTAACCTTTTTCATCAAGCAGCAACGGACCTAATGCTAAAGCCGAAAGTAATAATATGATGATTATGATAAAACGTATCATCGTTCATCTCCGTTTTTCTCTAATGGTGATTCAGGTTTTTCTATGCTTTTATCTGCTTGCTCTGTTGATATATTTTGTTTTTTAACTACTGCAGTTTTAGACGTGGGTTTCCCATCATTATTCTTCGTATTACTAAGATGTTTAATTGCCGTTAGCGAAGCTAAATCATTTGGGTAATCGTAATAAATAGTATGCTGCTTAGTTTGCTCTAACGCTTGGTAAAATTTCTGGTTAATGTCAGCTTCCATATCGAAAAACTTATTCATCCAAGCCTGTATATCGACTAATGTTTGCTGATAAATATCGGCTTTTTGTTCACTGGCTGCCCATTGTGCTAGTTGAATTTTTAAGCTTAAGTTCTGTTTTAAGTGTTGTTGCTGTTCTGGTGTCATTAACGGCTCTACTGTGCCCTCTCTACGACGCACGGTAATAAAGTCCTTTAAAAACTTTTGCCATGTTTTTTTCAGGTTTTTTTTCCAGTCATTGATATCATTCGAGAGTTCAACATTTTCTTGTGCTGAATTATCAAGTGGTTCGTTTAAATTAATGCCAGAAAAAGGTAAAGATGTGACTTGTTTATTCAACGCCATTAATGACAATATCGCTTGTTGGTTTTCTAATTTTGGCATTAAAGCAAGTGCGGCAATATCTTGGTTTATTAACGCACGAATAGGTAGGAACTTAGGTTGTTTCAATTCACTTAAACGAATATCGGCTTCTTTAAGCAAACCAATCGCCGCTTTAGTATCACGCTCTAACCACATAGTTCGGGCTGCTATTCGAATCAAGTATTCAGCCTCGTGAATTAGCCAGTCACTTGGGTCACGTTGGGTAATACGTTGTTCAAGTTGATTCACTTGTGCGCTTAATTGCGTACCTAATTGAGTAACACCGCCTTCACTTTCTTGATGAGCTTGTTGAGCCACCTGTTTTAGCTGTTGAGTAAAGGTTTGTTGTTGTTGTGTTAATTGCTGCTTAAGCTGCAAAGAAAACTCAGCAATTAGGGCTTTTTTGATACTTACTTGGCTTGCTAAAATATCTTGTTGTCTTTCTTTTTTAAAGCTTTCTGATAACATCAGGCTTTGTTCTTGCTGCCAAATATAATGCAGTGCTGAAGCGCCAATGGCACTTGCAGATAGAACTAAAGCAAATAAAGCGAGTTTTGATATAGGATTTTTAGTTTGGCTGTTCACCGTTTTTTCAGCTTTTTTACTCGCGACAGTTTTTTGAATGTTGGCTTTTTTTGAATTCAACGGCTCATCTTTTGCTGTTTTGTTGTTTAGAGCGGTGTCGTTTTTTGCTGCATCGTTTGTATTGTCTTTTTCAGCATTATTGTCTTCTGCTTGTTCATTTTCTATTGACGCTTCTTTATCTGACATCTGCTGTTCCACTGGTTATTTTAACTTTATCATTTTCTTGTTTAGCTAACATTTAACGCCTGTAGCGCTTTTGTTATTATTGCGGAGTTAGCTCCATGACTATTAACAACTTTTTGCAAGCCTGCTGCTTTGGCACTGTTTTCTATACGTGAACTAGCCACTAACCACAAACAATCACGTTGCCAATAATTACTGAGTTTTTCTTTATCATCCTGCAGCAGTGTCAATAAAGCCATTAAACTTTCATTACTGGTAATGACAATACAATTTATTTGCTGTGCTTGCCATTGTAGTGCAATATTTTTTGTTAACTTTCGCCATACACGCTGGTAACTTTCAATATAACAAATTTTTGCACCACGTTGTGTTAACTTTGTTGCGATGTGCTCTCTACCACCATTACCGCGAAAAATAATAATATTGCTATTTTTAACTTGTTGTAATGCAGGTAATAAGAGTACTCCTTCGCTATCCTCTTGTTGAGGTGCTAATACATTTGATATACCTAAAGCGAGCAGGGTATTTTTTGTTGCTTTCCCTACGGCAATAAAAGTGATGCTTTTGTGATTCGGAGCATGATTTAGATCATAACATCGGTGAGCAAACTCGACAGCGGCACTACTAACAAAAATGGCTATATTGGCATGTTCTAGTGCTGATTTTATTTCGTTTTCACAGGTATTATTTTGATAATCAAAGAGTGGTTGGCTGATATTAGCTATGCCTTGTTGCTTTAGCAATAAGGCAAGCTGTTTTGATTTTTCTTTTGGACGGGTAATTAAAACCTTTAATGACCCGTCAGCTATGTTGTTAGCTGGAAATTTAGTTACTTTTGGCACTGTCTTGTCTAGCGTTATCTGCATAAACTTGTTGTAAAATTTTGTCAGCACCACGACTTAGTAATTCTTGTGCAAGTTTATCACCTAGCGCTTCACCTTGTTCACTTGGGCCAGTTACTTCACTTTCAATCAATTCGCTGCCATCAACCGCGCCAACTAAACCTTGTAAATGCAGTGTTTTCCCATCGTCTGATAGTAAAGCATAACTACCAATAGGAACTTGGCAGCCACCTTCAAGCGCTTTATTCATCGCGCGTTCTGCTAAAACGCGAACGCGTGTTGTATGGCATTCTAATGGTGCTAATAAAGCTTTTATCGTTTGGTCATCAATACGACATTCAATGCCTACGGCACCTTGGCCATTGGCTGGTAACATTTCTTCAGGTTCAATAAACTGAGCAATTCGTTCCTTCATTTTTAAACGAATTAAACCCGCAGCAGCCAAGATAATAGCATCGTATTCACCTTCATCTAGTTTTCTTAAACGAGTATTCACATTGCCGCGTAAATCACGAATATCTAAATCAGGACGTTTTGCTTTTAATTGACATTGGCGACGTAAACTTGAAGTACCAACAATTGCGCCTTGTGGTAATTCACTTAAACTCGCGTAAGTATTAGACACAAAAGCATCACGAGGGTCTTCTCGCGGGCAAATAACCTCTAAGCCTAAACCTTCAGGAAAATCTACCGGTACATCTTTCATCGAATGTACGGCAATATCGGCACGATCCTCTAACATGGCAACTTCAAGTTCTTTAACAAACAAACCTTTACCACCAACTTTAGCTAAAGGAGTATCTAAAATAATATCGCCTTTAGTGGTCATAGGTACTAACTCAACGGTTATGTCTTGGTGAAAATGCTCTAGCTGTGCTTTTACATATTCGGCTTGCCATAAGGCTAAGGCGCTTTTACGTGTTGCTATTCGTACTGTCGTCATTTGTCTTGTTCCCGAAGGTATAAATTTATTCTGCTGATAGGGTTATTTCAACGTCAGCCTGTTTACTTACAGCGCTTGATAAAAATTGCCAAAATTCACTACCGCCACGTTTATCTTTCCATTGTGCAGCATTAGTACCATCTTCTATAGC
>JAWSUX010000243.1:7757-17636 GCA_033852215.1 Colwellia sp.
GTCGCTACCCATATTTCATGCAAAGGTGCTTGTTTATTGATGATGATCTTACTGGTGTTTATAAAGGTGAGCGTTAATAACCCCCCCACGCCTTCATAATCTATATCGACACCACAGTCTTCAATTGCTTCTTCAACGGCAAGTAATAACTCGTCGGCAATTAAGTTGTATTGGCTATCGTTCATTGCTTATCCTTTTAATCCCATTATTTGTCTAAGTGAGTATTATTGTTGACAAGCATGTGAGTATAATAGCAATCAAGAAAAATAAATACCTGTTAAGTTAAGCTAAAAAGCTTGATATAAACGACTTTCATGGCTTAAATAGTAAATTATGCAAAAAAGCTCTTCTATTCTTTCGCTGTTAACCAGCTTTTTTTTGGTTTGCGCCTTGTCAGCCTGTGGCTCAAAAGGTGCACTTTATCAAACCCCTGATAGTGAGCCTGTGGCCGTTGAAGAGACACAGGACGAACAGGGAACTATTGAAAAACAACCACAGAAGATCGATTAAATGTTAGTTAATTTTTCTAAAATGCACGGCTTAGGCAATGACTTTTTAGTAGTGGACAATGTCACGCAAAATGTTTTTTTTTCCAAGGAACAAATAACTAAGTTTGCTGATAGAAACTTTGGCGTTGGTTTTGACCAGTTATTAGTGGTTGAGCCGCCTTATGATCCTGATTTAGATTTCCACTATCGTATTTTTAATGCTGATGGCAGTGAAGTAGAGCAGTGTGGCAACGGCGCACGTTGTTTTGCCAAGTTTGTCCGCATGAAAGGTTTGTGCAATAAACACAAAATCAAAGTATCAACAAGTACAGGAAAAATGAATCTGCAGCTTGAGCGTGACGGCAATGTTTCTGTGACTATGCCAGTACCACAATTTGAGCCTAATAAAATTCCATTCACGGCAAAAAAATCGGAAGGCACTTATATTTTACGCTGTGAAAGTGAAACAGTGTTGTGTGGTGTGGTTTCAATGGGTAATCCACATTGTGTGGTTACTGTTGATAATGTGCTTGAGGCGCCTGTGGCTCTTTTAGGTCGTGAGCTGTCTGAGCACGAACGCTTTCCCAAAGGTGTTAATGTTGGCTTTATGGAAATCGTCTCACCAGGTTATATTAAATTACGTGTCTACGAACGCGGTGCTAAAGAAACGTTAGCTTGTGGAAGCGGTGCTTGTGCGGCAGTGGTTATTGGTCAAATGCAAAAAAAATTAGCTAAGCAAGTAACCGTTGAATTGCCTGGTGGAAAATTAAGAATTTATTGGCAAGGCCCAGGGCACCCTGTGAAAATGTCAGGCCCTGCAGTCCATGTTTTTGATGGTCAATTATCGGTTTAATTACTTAAGCGAAGACAAACCAGAAGCAAGCTCGCTAGAAATAATACCTAACCTTATGATATCAACACAAAGCAATATAGAAAATAATAAAATGACTGAAGCAAATATAAAAAACCAAAATGACGAGATCCCTTTAACTGATGAGTTAGTTAGTGATTACTTGCAAGACAACCCTGAATTTTTCAATCGAAATAGTCAACTAGTTACAGGTTTACGATTAAACGATAATCAACGTGGTACGGTGTCTTTAGTTGAACGTCAACAGCAACAATTACGTCAAAAAGTACACAGCTTAGAGGATGAAATAACGCAATTAATGTCGGTAGCAAATCATAATGAACAATTATTTACGCTTTATAGCGATTTATATTTACGTTTGTTAGATTGCGAATCGGCGGAAGAGTTACTGGACTGTCTTGATCAAACTACGACAGAATTACTTTCTTTATCTGCATTTAAATTATGGCTAGTGAATAAGGGTGATGTGTCTTTATCACATCAAAGTTTGTCGGATAATGACTGTGCTGGAGTGCTGCAAAATCGCTTGACCAATGATGATTATTATTTTGGTCGTTTGCAAACAAGTGAACAATCACTTATTTTTTCTAAATCGTGTTCAGGCTCAGTCGTCTTAATAAAACTTGAACATAATGAACAAACACTTGGCTTTTTAGCTATTAGCAGTAACGATGCCCAACACTTTGACCCTCGTATGGATACTTTATTGCTGAGTCAATTTAAAAAGCTGGTGGCAAAACTATTACACCAGCACTTAGCTTTGTCATCGTAAATTTATAAAGCTAAAAATTCAGGAAAAAGATGCAATTTTATCGCCGTTTAAAACAGGTTAAAGCGATCAGTTTTGATCTTGACGATACGCTGTATAATAATCGCCCAATTATGTTGGCCATAGAAGATAAAATGGTTGATTACTTTGCGAAAAAATTATCTGCGTATAAGTTCACTTTTAACCGTCTCTATTGGGCGAATTTTCGCTGTCAAGCTATTCAACGTAATCCAAATTTAAGTCATGACGTGGTGCAAGTGCGCTTTGAGAGTTATCGCTTAGGGTTACTCGCGTTAGATTTTAATGAGAACGAAGCAGCCAAACAAGCACAAGCCGCTTTAGAGCATTTTATTACGCTACGTAGCGACTTTAGTGTACCTAAAGTGAGCCATGACCTTTTGGCTTCTTTAAGCCAAAAATTTCCTCTAGTAGCTATCAGCAATGGTAATGTTGATACTCAGGCGTTAGGCATAGCGCACTATTTTCAGTATATTTATCATGCGGGTTATCAACCAAATATGAGTAATCAGTTGCTAAAACAAAAACCTGCAACCGATATGTTTAGTTTAGTTTGCCAGCAATTAGCGATAAAACCAGTAGAGTTATTACATGTAGGTGATTGTGGTTATGCCGATATTCATGGTGCGCTTAATGCGGGTTGCCAAACAGTTTGGTTACCACATTACGGAGTAGGGAAGTCGTTAAAGCAGTTGCCACATATTGAGTTGAATAACTTACAGGAGCTTAGTGCTTTTTTTGTATAACAACTTGGACAGGAAAGAATAATAATGAACGCCAATAACATATTGCAGTTTTGGTTTGAAGAGATAGAACAATCTCAATGGTTTATGGTAAATGCCGAGTTTGACCAAATTATTCAGCAACGTTTTACTGATATTCACCAGCAAGCAAAACACGGGGAGCTTTTTTCTTGGCGAGCGACAGCCAAAGGTCGACTTGCTGAAGTTATTATACTGGATCAGTTCTCTCGCAATATGTTTAGAGATACAGCGCAAGCTTTTTCTTCTGACTCTTTAGCGCTAATCTTGTCACAAGAAGCTATCTCCGCGGGTGCAGATAAAGAGCTTACTGCGATTGAACGTAGTTTTTTATATATGCCCTTTATGCACAGTGAATCACTGATTATTCATGACGTTGCAGTCGCGTTATATCAAGCAAATGGTGTGCAAGAAAATCTAGATTTTGAAATTAAACATAGGGTTATTCTTGAACAATTTGGTCGTTATCCTCATCGAAACAAAATTCTAAATAGAAAATCGACAAAAAAAGAGATCACTTTTCTAAGCCAAGATGGCTCTTCTTTTTAAATTTAATTTATATCTTAGTTATGATGAATTTTACTAAAGCACAAGTACTGTATATAATAACAGCTCGTTACGTTGTTTTATACAAAGAGAATGACAGTTTAATGATCTAGGTAAGCGATTAAAGAATGTTATACTTTGGCACTAATCAGCTAAGCCCGCTATAAATAAAGGTTTCCTCCGTTATGGACGTTTCAGAATTACTCGACTCTCTTAATGACAAACAGCGTGATGTTGTCGCAGCACCTAAACAAAATATGTTGGTTTTAGCGGGTGCAGGCTCAGGTAAAACAAGAGTTTTAGTACAGAGAATTGCATGGTTGATGCAAGTTGAAGGGGTTTCTTCTCATAGTATTTTAGCGGTAACCTTTACCAATAAAGCCGCGGCAGAAATGCGTGCACGGGTAGAGCAAGTTGTTCATGGCATTAATCATGGTGGCGGCACACATGGTATGTGGATAGGAACTTTTCATGGTTTAGCACATCGTTTATTACGAATGCACTTTCAAGAAGCTAACTTGCCGCAGAGTTTTCAAGTATTAGATAGCGATGATCAACTTCGCTTGGTTAAACGTATTGTGCGTTCTTTAGAGTTAGATGAGAAAAAGTGGCCTCCAAAACAGTTTGTTTGGTATATCAATGGGAAAAAAGACGAAGGTTTACGGCCACAACATATTGATGCACAGTTTGACCCGAGTGAAGAGTTATTCGTTAAAGTTTATAAGGCTTATCAGGAAACCTGTGATCGTGCCGGTTTAGTTGATTTTGCCGAGCTATTATTAAGGGCTCATGAATTATGGTTGAAAAATCCGGCATTATTAGATCATTACCAACAGCGATTTGGTCATATATTAGTAGATGAATTTCAAGATACCAACGCTATTCAATATGCATGGTTAACCATGTTAGGCAAAGATCGCAGTAAGGTCATGATAGTCGGTGATGATGATCAATCTATCTATGGCTGGCGTGGTGCAAAAATTGAAAATATAGAACGTTTTTTAAAAGAATATGATGATGCAAAAACCATTCGATTAGAGCAAAATTATCGTTCGACAGCCAACATCTTGAATGCAGCTAACCAGCTGATTGGAAATAATACTAATCGTATGGGCAAAGAGTTATGGACTGATGGTGATGCAGGTGAAAAAATTGCTATTTACACCGCTTTTAATGAAATAGATGAAGCACGATTTATTGCTGGTCGAATTAAACAATGGCGTAATGATGGCGGAAAACTTGATGAAGTGGCTATTTTGTATCGCTCGAATGCACAATCACGTTTATTAGAAGAAGCCTTATTACAAGGGCAATTACCTTACCGCATTTATGGTGGTCAGCGTTTCTTTGAACGACAAGAAATTAAAGACGCGTTAGCTTATCTACGCTTGATTAATAACCGTGATGATGATGCTGCTTTTGAGCGTATTATTAATACACCAACACGTGGCATAGGTAATCAAACGTTAGCGATAGTACGTGATGCTGCGCGAAGTAGAGAAGTTACTCTGTGGCAGGCATGTCAGCAAATGTTACAAGCAGAACAATTAAAAGGTCGCAGTGCTAAAACAATTACCACTTTTATTAATTTAATTGATCAATTAGAAGATGATAGTAATGACCTAAACTTAGATCAACAAGCCAACTTAATTATTAACCAAAGTGGTTTGAAGGCAATGTATCAAGCAGAAAAAGGAGAGCGTGCTGCTCAGCGTATAGAAAATTTAAATGAATTGGTTACTGCTTGTCAAACCTTTGAAAGTGATCCTGAATTGATTGAAGAGCAAACGCCCCTCACCGCATTTTTAACACATGCAGCGTTAGAGTCGGGGGAATCACAAGCTGATGAATTTGAAGCCGCAGTACAACTAATGACGATGCACTCTGCTAAAGGGTTAGAGTTTCCATTAGTGTTTATTGCGGGTCTTGAGGAGGGCATGTTTCCTTCACAGCAGTCAGTAGAAGAAATAGGTCGCTTAGAAGAAGAGAGGCGGTTATGCTACGTTGGCATGACAAGAGCTATGGTTAAGCTATACTTATGTCACGCGGAAAGTCGTCGTCTTTATGGGCAAGAGAAATTTCACAAAGCAAGTCGTTTTTTACGTGAACTTCCAGAAGACTGCATTGAAGAAATTCGCATGCAAAATCAGATGTCAAGACCCAAAAGTGTTGGTAAATTTTCTAACAGTTTTACTTTGGAAACCTTTGCAAATACAGGTTTTAAACTAGGACAGAATGTTAAACATACTAAGTTTGGTGAAGGTGTGGTATTAAATTATGAAGGCAGTGGTGCACAATCTCGCATTCAAGTAAATTTTGTCGATGTCGGTAGTAAATGGTTAGTGGTCGAATACGCTAATTTACAAACCGTATAACGTTATACATTGTGCAAAAAAATAATCATTAAAAGGTCAAGTTCATGTCGCAAAGATTATTAGTTGTTGAAGACAGTAAACCCATTGCTACAGTGATCAAGCAAATAGCGCAGTCACTTAAATATGAGGTGGTCATTGTTAAAAGTTTAGCTGAAGTAGAGCAATTATTATCCACAGATAGCGATTTTTTTGCTGCGACGATTGATTATTCATTACCTGACGCCTTAGACGGGGAAGCAATTACTTGTGTCTTATCTCATGGTATTCCTGGTGTTGTCATAACCGGAAAAATGGATGACGAAACACGCCAAAAAATACTTGCTCAACCTGTTATTGATTATATCCCTAAAGAAAATAGCCAAGCTTTTTTGTACCTAAAAAGAATTTTATATTGGCAGCAAACCAATAAAGAAAACACTATTTTAGTGGTTGATGATTCCTCGTCAGCACGTAATCATATTGTAGAGTTACTGAAACGTAGAAATTTCACAGTTGTAACTGCCAATAATGGTGTGCAAGCCCTAGAAAAATTAGAGCAATATAAAAATATAAAAATGGTGATCACTGATCTAGAAATGCCAGAAATGGACGGTATCGAATTGACTAATGAAATTCGTAAGCTCCATTCTCGTGAACAATTAGCCGTTATTGGTATTTCGGGCGCTAGTAATGGTATTCATTCTGCACGTTTCATTAAAAATGGTGCAGATGACTTTTTACGGAAACCTTTTTGCCCAGAAGAATTTTATTGTCGCATTACTCAAAATATTGAAAGTTTAAATAATATTGCCAAAATTCAATATGCTGCAAACACTGATTATTTAACCGATTTAAGTAATCGTCGAGCATTTTTGCGTAATGCAGAGCAACGTGTGGCAGAATATATTAAACGTCAAGTCCCTTATTGTTTAGCGATGATTGATATTGATTTTTTTAAGAAAGTGAATGATAACTATGGTCATGATGCTGGTGATCAGGTTTTAAAAGTGCTCGCTTTATATATGCGTAAAAGCTTTGGGGCTGGGTTAACTGCACGGTTAGGTGGTGAGGAATTTTCTGTTTTGCTACATGGCATAGATGCAGAGCAACTTCATAACAAGTTAGATGATTTTAGACGTGAAATTTCCGTGTCAGCTATTCCTACGGGTGATACACAAATATCAATAAGTATCAGTGTCGGTGTGGTATTTGATAGCCAAGAACCGCTTGCTAAGCAAATGAATGAAGCAGATAACGCTTTATATTTCGCTAAAGAAAATGGCCGGAATCAAGTAATAATTGCGGGTTCGGAAGACGAATAAACATTCAACTAGCAAAGCCGCAGAGGAATGAGTGATTACAGTATGCTAAAGAGGCTGTAATCACGTTGAATATTTTAAGTTTGTTATTCTTTTCGAGTTTTTTCTAATGCTGCCCTGACAACAGGGTGAACAAATTGGCTAACATCCCCTTTATGTAAGGCGACTTCTTTTACTAATGTGGATGAGATAAATGAATTTCCTTCCGAAGGCGTTAAAAAAACACTTTCTAATTCAGGTGATAAGCGGCGATTCATATTTGCTAATTGAAATTCATATTCAAAATCGGATACTGCGCGTAAACCACGTATAAGTACTTTAGCTTGATGCTGTTTGGCAAAATCAATTAATAAACCGCTAAAACCAACAACAGAAACGTTATCGAGATCTTTGGTTACCTGTTCAATCATAGCTACTCGTTGTGCTAAATCAAAAAGAGGTTTTTTACTTGGGCTAGAAGCGACACCAATGAGTACTTCACTAAATAGTTTGCTCGCACGAACAATTAAGTCGCTATGCCCATTCGTAACAGGATCAAAAGTACCAGGATAAATTGCTTTTATTGTCATTTTTTCTTCGACTTTAGTCATTAACGTTCATTTTTATTAAATCTATTGTAATGGGCTTAGTGCTTAAGTGACAAGTTTTATCTGTTTATCGTGAGCTTGCATGGTACTGAATCACTAAAATAAATAATGATTAAAAAATAAATCATAAAAACCTTAAAGTATTTACTCAAAAAGCTTTAAATTTACTGAATTTTGATAGTATGATTGCTGCAGGTTTACTCTAATAAAATAAGAAGTTGTTACATGAAAACCCGTGATAAAATAATTCAAGCTAGTATTCTCTTATTTAATAAGCAAGGCGAGCGAAGTGTTACCACTAACCATATCGCTGCACACTTAGCTATTAGCCCAGGTAATCTGTATTATCATTTCCGTAATAAAGAAGATATTATTTTATCTATTTACGAAGAGTATACTCAAAGCTTATTATTAGAAACACTGCCACAGGTTTCGGCGGAAGTACAACCGTTAGATTCGCTTATTTTATATATGGATGCGGTTTTTCAAACGACAATGAGGTTTCGTTTTTTCTATAGTAACCTACCTGTTTTATTAGATAAGAGTCCTATCTTGCGTGAAAAATTTGTTGAAGTTCAACAGTCAATTTCTGAGCGTGTTAGCCAGTTATTATTGTCATTACGCAGCGCTGATATAATCAATTTTGCTGATGATGAATTGGCAGATATTGTCAGTATATTACGTCTGATTAATACCTTTTGGGTAAGTTTTCATCAAACACAAACCAATGATAATGAAATTAATGATTCAGTTTTTTATCAAGGTGTATTGAAAATATTGGTTGTCTTAAGACCTTATACTAATGAGCATGCATTGGTTGATCTTAAGAAAGCACGTGATACATATCAGCAACGATATCAAGACGCAGCAGAAATCGCTTAATTACATTAGTTTTACTCGTCTAAGCCGTAAGCTCAAATTGATAGTTATCAGGTTTTTGATAAGCTTGACTGATATTAGAGTAGAAGTTCTCAATACGTTGTGATCTAAGTTTTACTTCAGTGGATTGCTCGGGTGAAACTTTTTCTTGTGATGACAGCGTTTGATTGATGAAAGTATCAAAATCATCTGTTTGCTTTTCTTGTTCTTGATTAAATGTTGCTTTGCTACTTGTGGCACTATTCTGCGAGCGAATTACAGTACTCGATGCTTCATTTTGTTGCGTTAATATCTCTGACTGAGCTTGTAAAATTATGCGTGAAGCACTGGCTGCTACACGGGTATCTTGCGTTGACGGATTGGCAGGAGCAAGTGCTGCGGCATGCACTTTTTGCATTTTAGTTATGGTTGCATGTGGGTCACCAGGTACACTAGATAAATCGACGGAAACCTCACCACCAGTAGCATACTTTTTACCATCAGGGCCCACTTCAAATGAGTAAGAAGGTGCACCTGTTGCAGAGCCACCTGTACTGGCGTGTGCTAGCTCATGCTGCCTAACTTCTTGATCTCTTTTTTGTAACTGCTTTATGATTTTTTGCTCAGCCAAGTCGGCCGCTTGCTCTTGTCTTTTGTTCGTATCGTTATCAGCTTCTTGCTTTTGTTGCTTATCTTGTTGGCCAGTTTCTTGGTTTGTACCTTGCTCTGAATCGTGCTGACCTTTTTGCTCACCAATAGTACTGCTAGCATGCTCTGCATGTTTGCGTAAATTATAAAAATCGACTTGCTCGTTAGTTTGGGCAGGAGTTCTTGCTCGTTCTTTATCCGAAGCAACCCCTTTTTCAGCGGCAGAATGATTTGCCGCGCCAACTTGTGTGATGATTTCGCGTTGTTGATTTTCACGACGTAACCCCTCCGTAGGCGGATTGACTACGGTTGGTACTGAAAGGCTAGGAGCGTGTGGTGTAATATTCATAAATAGTTGATTACGTTATATCGAGCTTTAAATTAAGCTGTTACGTCAAGTAGGGTACCAAGGCTGTCATCAGCACTTCTAATTACTTCTGCTGAAGCTTTAGCTTGATATTCCGCTACCTTTAAATTTACAATTGACTGGTTTAAATCAGGCACATCATTTGTATTTGATGCTTGATTTGTGATCTCAGTACTAACTTCAGTATTTGTTGCCTCAGCGTCTTCCTGTTCAACATTATTTTCTGCTTGAAAGGTTGTATTCGCAACGATATCGGCAGCAGCCTTATCAGCAGTTGCTCTAGCATTCTGAAA
>JAWSUX010000636.1:0-484 GCA_033852215.1 Colwellia sp.
GTAAGCACCATTTTCTTCAATAACAGCATCAATTATTTCTCGGCTCCAAAGTTTCACTGCTTGTTGTGCCACTTCACTAGTTCCTTGACGATAATAGACAACAAACGCAAAGACTTCTGTTTTCGCCCAAGCTAATAATGAACCGCTATCTGGCAGAGCATGGCGAACAGAAATGTTGATGATATTGGCCTGATGCTTTTTGAATATGTTGGTCATTTTAATTGCAAAGCTGTCAAAGTTTTCAACTGGAACAAAGTACTCTCTAAGCGCATAAGTTTGAGTAGCTCGGTTCGAAGGTTCAAGTTCGTTAACATCATAACTGGCTTCATAATTACGCCACTGTACTGCATAAAAAGAATATAACAATGGATCTATAAGATGTTGGCGCATCCACTTGCCAAAGTTTGAATCGGCTACAAAAGCAGCGACTTTCGGTTGCCAACTATAGTCTTTATTTTTAGCAATTAAACGCTGTTCAAGTGTT
>JAWSUX010000244.1:0-4830 GCA_033852215.1 Colwellia sp.
CATTTTAGCTAGATCACTCTCTTATTAGCTTTTTAATTGCTTTGTTATATTTTTTTTCATAACCGTCTTTATAACCGCGAAAAACGTAACGTACCACACCATCTCGATCAATAATCACTGTCGTTGGCATCGCTTCTACTTGGTATGTTGCTGATAATGCGTTTGTTTGATCAAAAAATATTGAAAAGCTTAAATCTAAATCAGCCAGAAAATATTTGCCCGCTTGATTTTCTTGTTCAACATTAATACCCCAAACAGACACGCCTAAGTCTTGATATTTATCTTGGAGTTTTTGCAAAATGGGCATCTCTTTACGACATGGTCCACACCAAGATGCCCAAAAGTTAACTAAAATAATGCTACCGCGTTGCTCCGTTAAATTGAGATTTTTACCCTGCGTATTTTTTAAAGTAAAATCAGGTGCTATTTGCCCAATAGTTAACGCTTGCACGTTCATTGAGACAACAAGTGCAAAAACAGCCAATAGAGCTTTTGACCAACCTTTATATTTATACTGAGTTAATAACATTTGTTTTCCTTTCGATTAGTTATTTGCCGGTACGACTAAAAATAAATGGATAAACCCGTGGCAAAATTTAGATTATGCGTGGTTTTTGATTCACCTGTAATTTGCGTATCAAAAATATAATCACTCATGCCTATATCCCATGCAACCCAGTCGTTAATAAAAATGCGGTAGTTAGCGGTGAGATTCACGGTAAATAGTTCATCTCCAGTAAACTCTGTGCTGCCTCCACCCAATTCTATTGAGAAAATACTATTCAGCACTAACTCTTTACTCAAAAAGATTTCACCCGGAAGTAAATTGTAACCAATGCTTAGCCCATAATAAGTTAACTCGCGTTCTTCATCAGTTAACAAGGGTGCTGAATTCACCAATTTTTCAAAACTGGTTTCACCACCCTTTCCTTGGCCATAACGAGCTTTTACATAGAAATACTCACTAATATGATAACCAACATGACCGCTGAGCCAACCACTACTTTCAAAGTCTTCAATAGCGATTATTCCACCCTGAATACCAAATTCGAAATTTTCTGTATCAAGCACATCGTCTAAGACCTCACGTCGCTCAACATCTGCTTTAACGTCGACTTGTGCTGCACTTGCAGCATGAGGTAATAACAAAGCACTTAACACTAAACTACTTGCCGTAATTAATGGTATTAAAAAAATACGCTGAAACCTATTTTCCATGTTTGGATCTCTTCATTTTCATCTCGGTCAGTTAATGCTAACGAGAGTTTATATTCTGCTCGTATTAAAAAATTACGAGCAATGTGATATTTAATGCCTGCGGCGGCACTCATTAAGATACTTTGTCGGTTTTCTGAATCAGCCAATACACTATGCGGTTTCGTTTTGATAATGCCGCCACCAATACCTATGTAAGGTGTTATGATTAAATCAGGCACGGGTTGGCTAATTAACATTACTTCAATTAAGTCACTATCTGAGATATTCCCGAGCGCTTTGCCTAGTGAAAATTCTGTACTGAATACCGGCGTAAAAGCATAACCAAGATATATATTGTAAAAGTTAGCTCCGTCTAAATCACCGTACATTACACCACTTTCAACATCGCGGTTTTGAAAGTTTTCTAATGAAATTTCTTCTTGGTTTATCGCGACGCCATGTTGGCTTAAGCCAAACAAATCATCTACATGTAACCAGCCTTCAATACCGCGTTTATCCTTTACCTTTAGCCAAGAGGTACGTTTTATTAACACGGTCACTTCTTCACTTTGCTCAACAATGTGAACCACAGGATAACCTGCACTCGGGCCAGAATGTAATTCAACAAAAGGCACTTCAATATGTAAAGTCGCGGCTTGAGAAGGCTGAGCTAATAAGTTCGGACTGAGTAAAATAACAGCCAGAAGAAATATAATTTTTGTTAGGTAATTAAACATAAGTTTCTATTTTTATATTCATAAACGAAATCATTAATCCTGAGCGTAAAACGGCGTATTATAATATTGAGCACCGATATCTAACCACTCGCTTAATAGTTTCAATTCACTCTCTGTCAACATGGTTTGGTGCGTAACGTTATTCATCACATCAAAGAAGCGCCCGCTTGCCCTAGCCCCGTTAGTTGACAGTATTGCGCGTACAGCAACGGTTGTTAACACGGGAATGGGATTAGCTTCAGCGTCTAAAATAAGTTCGCCATCGTTATCTATTTCAAAAACAGTATTACCGTTTTCATCAAGTACCTCAATCAACCTATCAATCAAGATGCCATCAACCTCTTCTTGCTCGACATCATTGAAAAATAACTCGCGATAACTGGTTAGGTGAGCAGGCTGATCACTCGATGGTCGCGCAGATAAATCTAATTGTGCATCAGGCACTTGTGCAAGGCTGTTACTGTCTACAATATTATGACAACTTGTGCAGGTATTATTAACAAGCAACTCCTGTGTATCTTCGTCGACCACTTGTCTAGACAAGTCCCATAATGGTTGAATATGTTCTTGGTAGTTAATTTGAATTCGGCAGTATACTGTCCAATTTTCAAAACATTCACTACCATTGGGCGCTAAGGTAGACAGGCTCTGATAACTGTATTCAAAACTTGCATTAGCCGTTGAAATTTCAGTATCAGTCCAGCGATCTTGATAATAAATATTTGCCGTTAATTGTGCTAAACCATTAACCATTTCGTCAGCTTGCGCCATGGTCTGCCCTTGCATTGGTATGATGTTTTGCGTGGCGTTAGGAAAAGAAGTTCCACCAATAGCACCAGTATTAATACTACTCGCTTGTGCGTCAATACGTCCGTGTGGCAATTCGCTATTCGCCGTATGACAGCCATTACACTCGAGTGTTTCGCCCGGTTTTAATGTCAGCCATTGGCTATGCCGCCCATTAATACGCTGGCCATTTACATCTAACACACTAATCGCTAGTGGGGTATTGGCTGGTACTTTAACTTTTACCGAGCCATCAGGTTGAATAGGAGTATAACCAATGATTTCTCGCATTAATTGGTTATTACTACGACCAAAATCAGTATTGGCAATGTTTTTTACATCATCTGGTGGCATCGGTACACCACGAATAATACGTAAAAAACGTGCGGGCAACGCAGCGGCTGGTGTAAGCGACGGATCACTTAAACGGGCGATCCCTTGTGGGTTACTCTCTTGGATAGTGACATCTAGTCCATCAAAGTCATAAACACTACGAATATGTATAGTGGCAGCAAGTTCATTGCTTAATTCAGCAGACAATTCATTACCAATCACCTGATCAGCAATAAATGTTTTCACTTGTTCGGATGGGCGCATCACTAACGCTTCAGTGATTATCTTACCTTCTTCGGTTGAGGCGACAAGTTGTTGGGTATTATCTGCATTATTTAATAACCACAATTCATACAGTGGCGCGGCAAGTTCAAGCGTTTCGTCAGCCAATGCTTCTTCGCTTAATTGCCCACAGACTCTAATCTCTTCATCCACCACAACGCGACAAATATCCCAACTCATCAAAAAACGATTACTGCTATCAGGTAATGGGTAAAGGTGATTTAGTCGGCCAGATGTAGACAAGGCCGCTGAAAAATTAAAAGTGAAACTGTCACTTAGCGGTAAATCGGTTACTGCATTAGCTTGAACACCAGACTCGGCAGTTGCTTGTTGAGCATCGATATAATCGTTGATATTTATCAGCACAGGTCTTTTTTGATAAACCGTTTCATTCTGTGATGCCAGTAACATTAAAATATCGCCGTTGGGCATTTGCTGCGGTTTAATAAAGTCGATACTTTCACTTTGCCCATCAAGGGATAATTGATGCGAATGCCAACCAAAAACCAATTGATTGTCAGTGCCATCGGGATTCATGTTATATAAATTAATGCCGTGATCTCCCCCCATCGCGTCCCAACGGCTATACAGTATTTTTCCATCGTGCAAAACTAAGGGATAAAAATCATGGCTCAAATTAAAAGTAAGTTGTTTAATCTCGGAGCCGTCGGCATTCATTACATGAATATTAAAACTGGCATTATTTCGACGTTCATCTAATGCCGTGTATTGAGGTTTACCCTCATCGAGTAAAATTGCGCGTGATAGACGTTGGCGAGTCGACGCAAAAATAATACGTCCATCGGGTAAAAATGAAGGCATTAAATCATCCGCTTGCTCGGCGGTTACATCATTGCTAATAATGCGCTCTAAGGTTTGTGTTACTAACTGATAGCGCCATATATTCCAACGAGGCTGATCTTCATCGTCAGCATTCTCAATTTCTGGTGCTCTAATTGAAAGCAGCATCTCTTGGCCATCATCCGACACCGTTAAATCTCTAATGTCGATACGCTGATCTGCACCAAAAAGGTTATCGGTTAAATTGTTCGTAGGGGAATCAGCAAAAGCATTATTTTTAATTAATAATCTAGCGCCAGCATTAAACCTAGCGGGGTTTCGTGCATCAAAACGAGCAGGAGTTAACTCATCGTCATCTTCTTGTGTATTAAGCTCTCTTTCGATATAAACAACAGGATATTCGACTAAAACAGGATCGACTTTTTCGTCTCTAATTGCGGTATCGGTATTACAAGCCGAAAGCAAAAAAATTACCGATAATAGTATGATTTGATAGTTCAACTTCGGCCTCATTTTTTCCCTTAAGCGCATAATTCTGACAGCTAACAAGTGTAAAATTTCTTGACATTATTGCCGTCAAGTTACAGTGTTTCAATACTTTTTATTGATTTATATTTAACCAACTACAGCTGTTGAATGGTTGAGTATAAAACAGAAGAAAACATAACCAATTGAATTACAATTAATTACATGT
>JAWSUX010000245.1:0-439 GCA_033852215.1 Colwellia sp.
CCCATTATTGGGGCGTTAGGTGTTCAATGATTACGGTTGTTATTTATGGTTTCGAGGGTAAATTCAAAGGGAAGTCTGAATATGATTTCACCTTCCCTGAAATTGATGATATTCATAAATGTATGTTGTTCTTGAAGCAGGAAAATGACGAATTAAACTTTGATTTTGCGACCAGTGAAATAACAAAATTTGGGTTTTCTGACTTAGTCGGTTTAAAAGGCAATCCAATCAGAGTCGAGGTTTTGAATACTGATGGGTTTAAAAGGTTCGTGCCTTATTACGAGGAAGCTTTAGAAGAAGGCTCTTCACTAGTGTACTACCCGAACACCTAACAAGTCGTTAAAGCAGGACAAATAACTGTTGGCTTTTGCTCCTGCGTCGCTTATTTTAGCCAACATATTATTTGCCTCTTAACGAGGCGTTAGCTGTACGCACCTAT
>JAWSUX010000246.1:0-1427 GCA_033852215.1 Colwellia sp.
CGCACCCTGTTTATTTATAAAATTAATTGAGGCGACAACAAGCCTGACACAGGGGGCTTTTGCTATATCGTACTTTATCTTTGAAAATATAGATGGGATTAAAATTAATCTAGCGTTTAGTTATGGTCTGTTAGCTTTTTTATTTATTTGTTGGCTTTATGCTATTCGTTTGGTTTACTTGGGGTGGGTGGTTGTTAAAACCATAAACGTAGTCATAGATTATAACGTTAATGGTGTTACTATTACTCAGCGAGAAAATGTAAAATTATTTGAATGGCATAAACTAGCTAAATCCAAGGAACTCTTTGATATAAGTGGGTTGGCGTTACTGGACTCTTCAAATAAAATTGTTTTTATAATATCGGCAAACGCGGTTGGCTTTGATAAGTTAAAAACGGAATTAAACAGTAGGTTAAATTGCACATAACAAGTCACTCAAAAGGACTAAAAACAGTTGGCTAGTTTCGCTGCGCTCACTATTTTAGCCAACAATTTTTAGCCTCTTAGTGAGGCGTTAGAGTACATACGGGGTTTGGTGACCATTGAAATGTTTTCGTAACGTATCTTTTGAAAAACAAATAGAATTACAAAATCAATTTTCGGCAATTGATGAACTTTTCGATGATTACAATAAATTCGGTTATAAGAATGCATCCATTTCAGTTTATGACCACTGGTTAACACGTGAAGAGGCAGAAGAACAATTAGATAAAATTTCTGATGCTCTACAAATAAAACATAATATTAAGCTTCATAGTTTTTGCTGCAACCTAACAAATGAAGTAACCTCTTATTTGGTTAAATTTAAAGGGCGCTATAAAAATAAAGTTGTGTTTAAAGAGTTCTTGTCTTCTAGCGGTAGAGAAAAATCCATTATCCCATTGGAATACAATTATGGGGATAAATGGCGATTTGTTATCGTATTTCCATCCTTAAATCTAGTGTACTTTGAGGGTTGTGATTTTACTCATCACTTTTATTACAGAGATAAAAGTGGATTTAAAGTTATTGAAAACATAGCTAAACAGTCGGGTGTTCATGTACTCTAACAAGTCATTAAAGCAGGACAAATAACAGTTGGCTTTTGCTCCTGCGTCGCTTATTTTAGCCAACAATTATTTGCCTCTTAATGAGGCGTTATATTCACAAGGATAGGTATGGGATTTTTTAACTTCTTTCAAGGCGAAAAATTAGGCGAACCCACTGAAGTGGAAGTTCTAGGTAAGGCTTTAATTAAAAATAGAGTCGATATTCAAAAACTTTTGCTCAAGGGCGGCTCTAAAGGGGTTGGGCTTAATATTGTCACTAAAGGCTTTTTATCATACTCATCAATACCTCTAACTTTGAATGAGAATCAAGCTAGAGAGCTGGTAACTCAAATAAATGAGGCTTTGGGTGAAAAGTGAATATAACAAGGCAATCAAACG
>JAWSUX010000246.1:1440-2819 GCA_033852215.1 Colwellia sp.
TTATTGCGGCGTTATATGCCAAGAGGTTGTATCAACTATGGAAGAGTTAGCAGAAGGAATTGGAAAAGGTTTCCTTCGTATTATCAAATGGATAATTATTGATGCGTTCATTGAAATTTTTATGCATGGTTATGGTTATCTAACTCTTAAAATTATAACTTTTGGTAATTACCCTAAACCTAATCAAAACAATGATACTTTATGTGTAATTTCAGGTTTAATATCCTTTATTGTTACTATTGCAATCATTATGTTTATCAATTCTAATTAGGCATATAACAAGCTAATTAACAGGACAAATTACAGTTGGTTTTGCTCCTGCGTCGCTTATTTTAACCAACTGAAATTTGCCCATTATTAGGGCGTTAGGGCTACCTAGGGTTTTGAGTATGTATCAACATAATGGAGTATGTTTTGAGTTCCCTGAGTCTTGGGAAGTGGTTGACGATGATGGTGATGATATTATCAGAGCAATAACAGTTGAATGTCCTAATGAAGGTTATTATTCAATGGATATATATCAGTCTGAGCAAGCACCTTCTATTGAGAACTATATTGAACGATCTTTAAAGTACTTCACCAAAGAATTGCCATTTGGTTTCAAAATCATTGATAAACCAACGCGAAGTATCGAAAAGCTTGTTTCTCAAAATTCAGAAATTGAGGGGGTAAAGCTAGAGTTCACCGTCAGAACTTTATTCCGTCAAAAAATTAAATATATTAATAGTTATTTTAGAGTCTGCTCTAATACGAAAACTAGCCTTATCTCTGGTCAGTACTTAGCAGAGCATTCTAGTGAGTCAAAGGCTGGCTTTGATAAAATAGTTTCAAGTTACTGTTTGGCGTAAATAGCCCTAACAAGCTAATAAATAAGGACAAATAACAGTTGGTTTTTGCTCCTTCGTCGCGTATTTTAACCAACTACAATTTGCCCATTATTAGGGCGTTAGCAGTACTAAATATGTATCGTATTAAAAGAGCTCGGAGTGTAATTCATAGTCTTGCGCATCATGGTGTAAGTGCTCTTTCGTTTTTGCATCCAAGGCTTGGAGAAGAGTGCCTTCAATCTGGTTTAACCGAAGTTAAATTTGATCTAATTGCGGAGCTAATTACTGCTAAAGAGTTTAAAGGTTCAAAAGAAACATTGTCGGCTTACACTGCGCTTAAAGCGACATTTGAGAAAATCTTAAAATCAGAGGGAATGGATTTATCTTGCATTAAAACCGCTAGTATAAATTTTGGCTTTAAAAAAGATTCGTGGCCAAGTTTTTGTATATGTACAATGACGGGGTTAGGCACAGAACCAATTCACATAAAAGTAGATTGGTGTGGTAATAAATATAACTTGTTAAGTGAGTGCTAATCGTACTGCTAACAAG
>JAWSUX010000247.1:0-1580 GCA_033852215.1 Colwellia sp.
AAAATTTACAGTTGTCTGTTTTTCGTTCCTCAAACATTATAGCCAACAGTAATTTTCCTCTTATTGCGGCGTTAGTTGTCCGCACTATTTAGAGTGATTTATTTTTCGCGTTAAGTGCTCAACACAAGCTTTAGTGCTTGGTTCAATTCTTTGGTTTGGCAATGGAAGTGCCGTTCAATCTACTTTCCTTTTTGCCCAACCCAGTTTTCGCCTTGCGTAGTGAAGTGATTTAAATAGCCTTAGTTTTAAGGCTCAAAGTTCACGTTTAGGTGTTTATTGCGGAAGCGCTTATTGGTTCTTCCTACTATTCCTTAAACGTGATAACTTGTTGTAAATCTGGTGTTTTTAACAACCAGCAACTAACAAGTCATTAAAGCAGGACTGCTAACAGTTTGCTCGGTTCCGCTTCGCTACACATTTTAGCAAACTATTATCAGCCTCTTAATGAGGCGTTATACGTTTCTGAGGAGGAGTGTTTGAAATCATATTTTGTAATCATAATGTTAATGCTCTTTAGCTTTCACTCCTCTGCCGAAGATAAATTTAATTGCAGCGAAAACGAAATATATACAGGTAAGCTGTTTCAGCTAAATATTAAGTATTCATTCAAAGGTGAGCACGAATACCAATTTTGTGTAGGCGAAGAAACTAGTTTCTTAATTTCAAAATTCATAGAACGCTTAGGTCAAAACTTACCAGACTTAACTCATACTTCTCAAGTTAAATTAACGCCAGAGAACGCTGAGAAATTAAAGCGGATGTATCAAAATGCCGTTATTGCTTTACCAAAAGATACCTCTGCGGGTATGGACGGTTCAACGTGGTGCTTCAAACCTAAGAGCGGTTTGTCTTATTCAAAATTTTGTTATTGGAGTCCTGAAGCTAATACTTCAGAACGAGGGTTAATTAAATTGTATAACCTTAAATTGCATATTGAGGAGTTATCAGGACTAAAATAGTCTAGTGCTTAAACGTATAACAAGTCATTCAAAAGGACAAAAAACAGTTGGTTTTTGCTCCTGCGTCGCTTATTTTAACCAACTATTTTTTGCCTCTTAATGAGGCGTTATATTTTTAGGAGAGTTGAGCAATGAATGGAAGCATTTGCCCTAAATGTGAAAAAGATATTGGTGTGTTTTCTATTATGAAAGCTGCAACACCAAATAGGATTAAATGCCCCCATTGTAAAGCCGAGGTTCTGTATTCTAATTTTCCTAAATTAATGCTTTTTCTTGTTGGCACTTTTTTCGTTCTCTCAATTATATCGTTCATTTACATAGTTAGACCTACTGAGTTTGTCTTTTTAATTTATGTTTCATTAATCTTGGTTATTGGTGGAGTGCTGGAATATGGAATGGCAAAATACTTAAGAAAAAACTTCGAGTTACGGTTAAAATAAAAATATAACAAGCTGTTCAAGCGGGACAAATAACAGTTGGCTTTTTGCTCCTGCGTCGCTTATTTTAGCCAACTACAATTTGCCCCTTAACAGGGCGTTAGGCTTTTAAAGAGGTATCTGTGGATTACTCCAAAACTATATATCCAATATTGGCAACGTTAATGTAAGCACCTTATAAACC
>JAWSUX010000248.1:0-6548 GCA_033852215.1 Colwellia sp.
CACGTAGGGAATAAGACCAACCAAAGCTGCATCATTGCTGAACTCATGGTTAACTTCACCACCCAATACAGTAAAAATTGCCAAGCAAATAAATGCAGCAGGTACAGCAAATTTAAAATTCACACGAAATTTATCTTTCATGTGTGCGCCTTGGCTACGTGTTGAGGCAATAGTTGTATCGGAAATAATAGATAGGTTGTCACCAAAAATAGCGCCAGAAACTAAACAACCAGCAACAAGTGCGGCATCAAGTCCTGCTGAATCAATAAAGCCTAACGCGACAGGTGCAATAGCAGCAATAGTGCCCATAGACGTTCCCATCGCTGTTGATATAAGTGCCGCGACAATAAATATAGCAGGTAATAGTAAATAACTTGGGAATACAGCTAGACCTAATTGAACGCTGGCATCAACACTACCTGTCGCTTTTGCTACCACGGCAAAAGCACCAGCAAGTAAATATATTATGCACATGGTGATAATATTGCTGTGGCCAGCGCCACGAATAAATTGTTCTATTTGTACATTAATACTTGTTTTGCTATTGCGCGTGCCGAGATAAATAGCGACAAAAATAGCAGGAATAATAGCAATACTGGCAGGAAGTTGATAAAAAGCAAAATCAACGCCTTCTAAGGTAAGTACAATGCCAGTACCAAGAAATAATAGTAGGAACATCACAAAGGGCAATAACGCTTTTAGGCTAAGCTGAGTAGGCTGCGAAGTAGGTGTTTGATCGTTCATATATTAAATCTGCTTAGTAGGTATTGTTGGCATTATAAAAGTTAAATGTTTTGTGTCAAATGTAGAAGTTTAGATGGCTAAACTGAACCCTTACTTTATTGTATCCTTTTAGGTGTTGCTTATACCCAAACCACTTCAAGATACAGGACTCAGCTGGAATTAGAAACGTCTTTAGGCAAGGCTTTGATTGAAGATAATAGTTATTCTACTGTTGAAATCAATAACGCAGTATAAAACGTTTCTAAACTAGCCTTACGGGGACTACTAACCAAAACATGCCCATCGTAGCATCTGTTTTTAAGGGAATGACCATTAATAAAAAAATGCGCCTTGATCATGATTCGCTTAGTAGTCCTGAGCCTCGCATCTTGAAGTGGTTTGGGTATATGTCTAAAAAGCATTAAATAGTTAACTAACTTATCGCCTAACACTACAGTCAGTTCATTAGGTATGATAGAATTGTGCGCAATTTGCTTTAGACCCATTTATTGCTGTCTTAAAGCTATTCATCTTAAAGTAAATAACGAGAGTGCTATAAAAATGAGTTTTGATACAATTGAACAACGTGTAAGTTATGGTGTTGGTCGTCAATTGGGTGACCAATTACGCAATAACCCTTTTAAAGACTTTGATATTACTGCCGTACAAGCAGGTATCGCTGATGCACTAGCTGATGCTGCTAGCCAAGTATCTGATGAAGATTTAAATGCAGCTTTCGCTGTGGTTTCTCAAAAATTACAAGAACTAGAACAAGCAGCAGCTAAAGAAGCTTCTGCTGAAGGCGAAGTTTTTCTAGCTGAAAATGCTAAACGTGATGAAGTGACTGTCACTGAATCGGGTTTACAATATGAAGTAATTACCACGGGTGAAGGTGAAAAGCCTTCTGCTGATAGCACAGTATCTGTACATTATCACGGTACTTTCGCTAATGGTGATGTATTTGATAGTTCAGTTGAACGCGGTCAACCGGCAGAATTCCCTGTTAACGGTGTTATTCCTGGTTGGACTGAAGCATTACAACTAATGACTGAAGGTAGTAAGTGGAAGTTAACAATTCCTTATGGTTTAGCTTACGGTGAACGTGGCTCACAAGGTGCTATCCCTCCTTATGCTACGTTAGTTTTTGATGTTGAATTATTAAGCATCAAATAAATATCGTATTATAATGAAAGCCCTCAATTGAGGGCTTTTTTTTAAGCTAAAACTAATAAATAGTCCCTATGTCACAAATCAAGTTGCAACAGTTATTTAAACAATATCAAAATGCCTTCCTTCAATATGATCTTGATAAGTTAAGCAGCTGTTATCACTTACCATGCACACTAAATACACCTGATAAAATAGTCTTACTTTCAAGTCAGGCTGATTGCCAACAAGAGTTTGGCGCTATTTTTACTCAACTTAAAGAAGCCAGTACTAGCGATATTATTGCTCAACAGGCCACTTTTCAACAAGTTAGCGAACAGTTATATTTAGTGTGCATAGATTGGGGTTTTATTGATGGACAGGGCCAGGTTTTTGCTGACTTTGCTGCAATTTATCATGTGTTAAATACCGGTGATACATTGAAAATTGTTAATGTTGTTTCTCATGAGCTAGAAAGCTCTTTAACATTAACAGAATCGCTTTCTTGGTAAGGATACTTACTTAAGTAATACCTAGTTAATAATGAGTTATAGATGGTTTTTTATAACTCCTTTTAGAAAAGAAGAGAATAATATGAAAGTAAAAGTAGCTATTTTAGGTTGTAGTGGCCGTATGGGACGTAACTTAATTCAAGCAGCTCACGAGCATGCAAGCGTTGAATTAGTTGGTGGTAGCGTACGTGTCAGCTCTTCTTTTGTCGATTTTGATTTAGGTGAGTTGGCGGGGATTGGCGCAATAGGTATAAAAACCGCAACTGAATTATCTCAACTTATCGATGCCGATGTATTCATTGATTTTACGTCGATAGAGACAACGTTAGAAAATATTATTTGGTGTAATGAGCATAAAAAATCATTAGTCATAGGTACAACAGGTTTTTCTGATGAGCAAGTGCAAGTTATTGAACAGGCAGGTAAAACTATGCCTGTTATTTTAGCGCCCAATACCAGTGTAGGTGTAAATTTAATGTTTAAGTTGTTACAAATTACCGCTAAAGCAATTGGCGACTATACTGATATTGAAATTTTTGAAGCGCATCATCGATTCAAAAAAGATGCGCCATCGGGCACCGCAGTAAAAATGGGGCAAGTCATTGCTGATACGTTAGGTAGAGACTTAAATAAAGTGGCTGTTTATGGCCGTGAAGGTATTACAGGAGAGCGTGATAAAGAGACTATCGGCTTCGCTACAGTAAGAGCAGGTGACATTGTTGGTGAGCACACGGCTTATTTTGCTGATTTAGGTGAGCGATTAGAGATCACACATAAAGCGAGTTCTCGCATGACTTTTGCTTTGGGCGCTATGCGTGCTGCTTTTTGGTTAAACGATGCACCAGCAGGTTTTTATGATATGCAAGACGTATTGGGTTTAAAAGAGTAATAAGACTAGGATAACTACTTCTTTTGGCGCTTTGAAAACAAAATAGGGTAAAGGTACATGAAAGTGTGCTTTTTTATAATAAATCACTAGACGAAACTCTGTTGTAGGCGTAAAATAAGTGGATTTTGTCAAAAATTTATAACTTTCTTCTATTCAGGGATACGAATAATAGAGACTGAAAGTCAGTTTTTGACATTTTTTATGGGTGATTTTCACCTGATTTATTGCTAACGGTTTTTTGCGTTTATTTCTTCTTTCGGAGGTTACATTGGCTACATCTGCTATTTTAGTGCTTGAAGACGGCACTGTATTTAAAGGCACCGCTATTGGTGCACAAGGTTCGGCTGTTGGTGAGGTAGTATTTAATACCTCAATGACAGGTTATCAAGAAATCCTAACCGATCCCTCTTATGCAGAGCAAATTATTACCCTGACGTATCCACATATTGGTAATACAGGTACAAATGACGAAGATAAAGAGTCGAATAGCATTGTTGCTAAAGGCCTCGTTATTCGTGACTTACCGCTACTTGCCAGTAACTTTCGTAATGAACAAAATTTAAGTGATTACTTAATAGCCAATAATATTTTAGGTATAAGCGAAATTGATACCCGAAAGTTAACACGTATTTTACGTGAAAAGGGTGCGCAAAATGGCTGTATATTAACAGTTGATGATTGCAGTGATGAAAACCTTCTTAATCAAGCCGCGGCTCAAGCACTAAGCAAAGCAAAAGAATTTCCGGGTCTTAAAGGCATGGATTTAGCAAAGGTTGTTTCAACTAAAGAACAATACGAATGGATAAGTGGTAGTTGGGAACTTGGTAAAGGTTTTACTCAACCAGATAACTTTGATTTTCATGTGGTTGCCTATGATTTTGGCGCGAAAAGCAATATTTTGCGCATGTTAGTAGACCGAGGTTGTAAATTAACTATCGTCCCTGCACAAACATCGGCAAGTGATGTACTGGCAATGAACCCTGATGGCATCTTCTTATCAAATGGCCCAGGTGACCCAGAACCATGTGTTTACGCTATCGATGCAATTAAGTCTTTTTTAGAAACTGATATTCCAGTATTTGGTATTTGTTTAGGTCATCAATTACTTGGCCTAGCAAGTGGCGCAAGTACAGTGAAAATGAAATTTGGTCATCATGGCGCTAATCATCCGGTGAAAGATTTTGCACGTGACGTAGTCATGATAACTTCGCAAAACCACGGTTTTGCCGTTGACGAAGCAAACTTACCAAGTAACTTAAGAGTCACCCATAAATCATTATTTGATGATTCATTACAAGGTATTCATCGTACAGATAAACCAGCATTTAGCTTCCAAGGTCACCCTGAGGCAAGTCCTGGTCCACACGATGCTGCGCCGCTATTTGATCATTTCATCGATTTGATCAAAATTTACAAATCAAATAACGCTTAAACCGACAGACAAGAGAGATAAAGAAAATGGCAAAACGTACTGATTTAAAAAGTATCTTGATCTTAGGTGCAGGTCCAATTGTTATTGGTCAAGCCTGTGAGTTCGATTACTCAGGCGCTCAAGCGTGTAAAGCACTTCGTGAAGAAGGTTATCGAGTTATTTTAGTTAACTCTAACCCTGCAACGATAATGACAGATCCCGAAATGGCCGATGCAACTTACATTGAACCTATTCACTGGGAAGTTGTACGTAATATTATTGAAAAAGAACGCCCTTGTGCAGTTTTACCGACCATGGGTGGTCAAACTGCATTGAACTGTGCTTTAGAGCTTGAAGCTAAAGGCGTTTTAAAAGAATTTAATGTTGAAATGATTGGTGCTACTGCTGACGCAATTGATAAAGCAGAAGACCGTAGTCGTTTTGATAAAGCAATGAAAGCGATTGGTCTTGATACACCAAATGCTGAAATTGTACATACTATTGAAGAAGCGCACGCAGCAAGTAAGGTTTTAGGCTTTCCTTGTATTATTCGTCCTTCATTTACAATGGGTGGCACCGGTGGCGGCATCGCATACAACATCGAAGAATTTGATGAAATTTGTACACGTGGTTTAGACCTTTCTCCAACGTCAGAGTTGTTAATCGATGAATCATTAATCGGTTGGAAAGAATATGAAATGGAGGTTGTTCGCGACAAAAATGATAACTGCATCATTATTTGTGCTATTGAAAACATCGACCCTATGGGGATTCACACCGGTGATTCAATTACTGTTGCACCCGCGCAAACATTAACAGATAAAGAATACCAAATTATGCGTAACGCTTCTTTAGCGGTATTACGTGAAATTGGTGTAGAAACAGGTGGTTCAAACGTACAGTTTGGTATTTGTCCTAAAACTGGCCGTATGGTTATTATCGAGATGAACCCTCGTGTATCTCGTTCATCGGCATTAGCGTCAAAAGCAACAGGTTTCCCTATTGCTAAAATTGCGGCTAAGTTAGCGGTAGGTTATACCTTAGATGAGTTAACTAACGATATTACCGGTGGTAAAACACCAGCATCATTTGAGCCAACCATTGATTACGTTGTTACTAAAATACCACGTTTTAACTTTGAAAAATTTGCCGGTTGTGAAGACAGATTAACCACGCAAATGAAATCTGTTGGTGAAGTCATGGCGATTGGCCGTAACCAACAAGAGTCTCTACAAAAAGCATTACGCGGCTTAGAAGTTGGCGTAAATGGTTTTGACTCAATTGTTGATGTAACTCAGCCCGGCGCTAAAACTAAAATAATGCATGAGCTGCAAGAAGCTGGTGCTGATCGTATTTGGTATGTAGCTGATGCGTTCCGTTTAGGTTTAACTGTTGAAGATGTTTATAGAACAACAATGATTGACCGTTGGTTCTTAGTGCAAATAGAAGACATCGTTTTAGAAGAAGCAAAAGTTAGCGAAGGTGGTTTAAAAATATTAAGCCCTGAGTATTTACGTAAACTTAAGCGTAAAGGTTTTGCAGATTCTCGTTTAGCTGCCCTTATTGGTATTTCTGAAGCGGAAATACGCAAAAAACGCCATAACGCTGATATTTTCCCCGTTTACAAACGTGTAGATACCTGTGCAGCAGAGTTTAGCTCTGATACGGCTTATATGTATTCAACTTACGATGAAGAGTGTGAGTCAAATCCAACCGACAAAGAATCAATTATGATTTTAGGTGGTGGCCCTAACCGTATTGGTCAAGGTATTGAATTTGATTACTGTTGTGTTCATGCGGCATTAGCACTGCGTGAAGATGGTTATGAAACTATCATGGTTAACTGTAACCCTGAAACTGTTTCTAC
>JAWSUX010000249.1:0-6948 GCA_033852215.1 Colwellia sp.
AAGAGGCTAAAGAGGCTAAAGAAGCTAAAGAAGTCAACATAAGCGAAGAAGTCGAGTCACATTACTCTTATGCTGATGGCTTAAGAGATAAATTTTCTTGGGTTTATGCATTAACTTACTCAGGTATTCTTGCTTTTTATTTATCTTTATTCACTTTCTATCCAAAAGCAGGTATCACTCAGGGGGCTTTACTGATTGGTTGTGGCATAATCGGTACGTTATCAGGTATTGTTTATAGTAAAACGTTTAGCCTGCGTGTACCTGTTATTCGCTGGTCGGGTTTGCTTATTATCATCACTGTTTTTGGTTTATCTTTTAGTAGCTCTGCATTAGTTCAAACACTTAGTGCTATGGTATTAGGTTTTTCGATATTCCTGCCTGTGACAGCATTACTTGCTATTCCTCATGAATTATCTAAAATGACCAGCCAGAGAATAACCGTTATCTTTAGTTTATTCTATTCAATAAGTTATATAATCAGCACATTCGTTTTATGGTTTTTTGGTAAGTTGGTTGATATGCATGGTGGTGACTATACGTGGGCGTTTGCGCTATTAACGTTGGTTAGTTCTACTATGTTTATTGGTAGTTTTTTCTTAATTGAAACCGGTAAACAAAAACAGTAACAAAAACAAAAGGAGGAGGCATTATGCGAGGTATAATCTCTCAAAAGTTAGTTCCATATTTAGAAAAAGTGAATGAAGCAATAGCTGAAGCAAAAAAACAAGGCATACCATTTACGCCAGAAGTAAACAGAACAAACTTAAACAACCTTGCCGCTTTTATAGAACAAGGGCCAGAGCTAAGTTTTGTAGAAGACAGAGAGTTAACGGTAGATAATCGTACTATTCCAGTGAGAGTTTATAGTCCAGAGCCATTGCAAACATTGCCAGTAGTAATTCATTATCATGGTGGCGGGCATATGGCTGGCAACGTAGCGTTATACGATCCCATTTGTCGCAAAGTTGCAATGCAAGGCCAGTGTATAGTGGTGAGTGTTGAATACCGTTTAGCACCAGAGAACCCTTATCCAGCAGCTCTTGATGACTGTCGTGATGTATTAGCTAATTATCAAGCATGTTTAGAGGGACTTAATTTCTCCGACGATATTTATATTATGGGGGATAGTGCAGGTGGTGCAATGTGTACTACGTTAGCTATGTTAAGCCAGCAAGATAAACGCTTGAAAATTGACAAGCAAATTTTGATTTACCCGAGTGTAGACTACACTTGTGAACTACCTTCATTTACCGAGAATGGTGTTGGCTTTTTGCTCGAGCAAGATAAAATACACTGGTATTTTTCGCAGTATTTTCAATCGGGTGAGGATGTAAAAGCCCTTTCTCCACTGTATGGTGAATTTAGCAATGCTTTGCCTGAAACGCTAATGATTACTGCGGGATGTGATCCTTTAAGAGATGAAGGCTTAGCTTATGCTAAAGCACTCGAGTCAGTAGGTGTACCTGTACAGTCTCATCAATTTGATGGTTTAGTTCATGCCTATATGTTGCTTGAGTCTTTAGTGGCGGAAGAGTGTCAGCAAACTTATCAAATGGTTGCCGACTTTATTAAAAAGTAACAAGGATGGAAGAGCGACTTTACGCTTTTAGGTTTCACCTTTGTATCTCAAGGGGAGTCCTGATGGTTTGTACTAATTTTAGAAAGCTCTTCTCCTTTTGATTTAAATTTTGAAAGACTATTGATAAATAATAGTCTTTTTATTATCCCCTTTAGTTATTCGTAGTTGAAGCCTTTAAACAACGATTTTTCCGTCAATGATATAAAAAACCATCCCAATCACGTTAACTTCCCTTATCTACTTACTCCCTTGCTTTACCGTATTCATATTAAACGGTCTGATTTTTGGCAAAAACTATAGTGTTTTTTTTTGTGCGTTTTGAGTGTTTAACAACAATACAAGAGGTTAGGCAATGTTACATAGCTCTACAGTATTTCCCATCGGTACGGTATAAAACTCGTTAGGCTAAATTATATTTTTGTAATTTTACTTAATTATTATAAATTTGGTTAGAGGTTTGATTCAGTATTTTTTAGCTTGTAGTCATGCCTTTCTGTGAAGTCATGATTAGGTGTAGGGAGAGTTAATTTACTTGATTTATGTCAGTGCATTAGCCGAGAAAAACCTAGCGTAAAAAAAACGGCCGCTAAAAGCAGGCCGTTTTGTGTATGTTAAAATACTATCAGTGTTTTAACATGTATTGACTGCATATGAATAATATATGCTTGTATGTATTGCCTTTAATAATTAAGGACAGCTACCTACATGCCATACACCGCTTTCAGTTGAATATAGGGTGCTTGAACCCCAAGTTGAACCAGCCATAGCCTCATTACTTCCATCTGCAAAGTAGTTTGGTGTCCAGTAAGAGCCTGAGCTATGTGCACGACCACCCGTTTTATGGTAGTAGTTGTAAGCAGTAACATCTTCACAAGCAATTGTTACAGCAGGGTTCACTGTAATGGTACGAGTAACGGTATTTGCAGAATTACCTGCCGCATCACTAACGTTATAGCTCAGTGTATACGTACCTGCAGTCATGGTACTAACCGTACCAGAAACCACTATGTTACTCGTGATGTTACCATCTACATTATCAGATGCCGTAGCCCCATCATCGATAAAGTCATCGTCACCTACCGTTAGCGTCATATTTGCATTGCCCATTAAGGTAATTACTGGCTTAACTGTGTCTGTACCGCCACCAGCATTGGTTGTCGCTTGCACAACACCTGCTTGAAGAGACTCATTACCGCTGGTATCTGTTGCTGTAACTGTCAAATCGTAAGACGTTTCTGCCGTTAAACCGCCGACAGCAATATTAGTTGCGGTTGTGGTTGTATACAGAGAGCCATTTTTGAAAACAGAGTAATGTGCTAAATCAGCATCACTTACTGCATTCCAATCAATTGTAATACTGTTTACACCTATATTTGTTATAGATAGACTTGTAGGAACAGCAGGAGGTGTTGTATCTACAATGCAACAAGTTTCAACACGACGGTTATTGGCAAAGAAGAATGCAGTAACTTCAGCGGGGTAATCAACAGTACCGTGATCGGTATAACCGCCACCTGAGCTATCGCTACCAGCTGGCCACGCATGACCTAAACCATTTACCATGATTTTTTCAACGCGTGTACCTTCGCTATCACTCCATGTTTCTCTGCTACCACCACCTGTTACAGCAGTGTTACCACTATCTTTAGCTGTACCGTAAACAAGTGCCATCGCTTCAGCATCAACAGCAGCATAACCTTTAGCAACTGTTGTGTCACTATTGCCATGAACAACAGAAGTTAACTGTGTTGAGAAATCACCTTGATTGCCGTTGTTAGCAAAGCCTAAACAAGTGTTTTTTGCTTGTGTAGCACTAACTGCAACGGAGCCAATTTGACCCGACGAGGTGCCTACTGCAGGTCCAGCATTAATACCAATACCAGCAAAGATTTCAGGAGCAACACAACCCATAACAAATGTTTGACCACCACCAGATGAAAGACCTGAAATATACACTTGATCAGCATCGATATTAAGGTTGTTATCTGCTATTAAAGTATTGGCAAGGTCGATTAGATTATCATCGTGTTTACTTGGATTACTGGCACTATGGCCACTACCATAATAGTCCCAACAGCCCATAATTACACCACCACCTGGTGCCATTGGTGCGGCAATAACCATGCCGTACTCATCGGCTTCGTCTTCCCAACTCCAGTTATCACGTACAACTTCATTCGATTGTGCACAACCGTGTAGCGCTATCATTAGGGCACGCTTGCCATTAGTAGTCGCTGATGTCGGTGTATATAAGTGAACTTCCATACCCGCTAAACTGCTACTTGTGTTCCAGCTGCCAGGAGCAGGAGCAACTCCGCCGCCAGTACCGCCAGTGCTTCCACCAGTACCGCCAGTGCTTCCACCAGTATTGCCATTATTAAGGTCTTCGGTTGTCCAAGTACCATCTTGTTTTTGCCATAAAGTAACAGAATCGATGTAACCATTAGCGCTACCACAAGCAAGATAACCATCTGTATCTAAACGGTTCGTAGTATAATGAGTTGTACAAGTACCCGATGCCGTAGGTGCAACATATTCCAACGCTGTTGTATCAAAGCTAATGTTAGACGATGGTGCTGACTCATTACCACATTGATCAACTGCAGTAGCATATACTTGATATTGTGTTGATGCCGATAAGCCACTAAGCACAATAGACGTTGAGGTTACTGGTGATGACGTCAATGAAGTACCGTCAGCTTTGTAGACTTTGTAACCTTTTAAATCTTCTTCTGAATTTGCATTGACAGAAAGGTTAGCATATCTGTCATGAGACTCTACTACCGTTAACCCCGTAGGCGTTGCTGGTGCAACAGAATCATTATCACATTCCGGCGTTACAACGCCATTCAATGTTATTGGCTCGAAAAAACTCCAAATATGTTGTGATGCACTTGGACCCTGCTCTTTAGCCCATTTACTTTCATACTCGTCATCACCTGTCCAGTAATGTCCTTTACCATAAGTAGCCGTTTTAGCATTAACACCATTATACAGCATGGTTTTTATTAGCGGTGTACCGTCAGTACCGTTATAGGTTTTCAACGTACAGGCAATACCTTCGTGAGAACAACTTTCTGAAGCATCAGCGTTTAAATCAGCACCCCAAACAGTCAGTTGAGAATCACGAATCAACTCCATTGCTTCAGGTAATACGGTTGTATCATTTGACGACTGAATCAGTAACATCGGTATTGCACGAGGATTATCTAACTCGGCATTAATTTTGTCGATATGAGTTTGTCGGCTTTGGAACATATCAGACGTTACAGATGAAGCCCAGTCACCATAAGGTAAACCAGCTACAGGTGCAGCCGCTGCCCAATAATCGTTGTACGCAATACCTGATGCTACGGCCATTGCTCCACCAGAAGAAACGCCCGTGATATAACGACGTGTTGGATCGATATTATAATCAGATTCAATTTGAACCGCTAAATCGTGAATATCATCTACTTCACCATTGCCGCCTTCTTGAACGTGGTTAGCAAACCAGTAACCCCAACAATCATCACTACGCATTTCAGTAAAAGAAGTAACGTATGGTAAAACTAGAATTACATTGTTTTGATCCGCGATAAGATCAAGGTTCCATAAGTCTAGTGCATCGGTGTTATTCATAACACAACCATGAAGCGCCATAATCATAGGAACAGCAGTAGTACCATCATAAGATTGTGGTACATAAACTTTATACTGGCGTTCTCTAGAGCCTTGGTAACTTTCACTGTAAACATCACCAGAGCCAGTCATTGCAGCTAATGCATCGGTTGCAGTTAATGCAAGTGCCAATGAGACAAATGTTTTGCAAGCATTTGACTTAAAATGCTTTATTGTTTTGTTTTTAATTTTGTTCATTCTAAACCTTATATTTATTTTGTATTATATTATTTTGGTTTTTGTTGTTGTTCTTGGGTGTATGAATTTTGAGCAGGAATAGAATAATAAATAACAAAGATAAAAGATGTGATACTTTAGTGCCATGAGTGACATTAGAGATGGAGTTTAGAAAAATAACTTTTTAATAGGGAGAGAAGAAGAGTATTTAGCCTTAACTAAATACTCTTTATCGTACATTTTTTAACTAAGGCTGTTAGTTTGCCTTTATAAAACTTCTTGTGCGGCTCTAAAGGCTTCTTGTGCAGCAGGCGCACCACAATATACAGAACTGTGAAGCAATACTTCTTGTATTTCTTCTTTAGTCGCACCATTATTTAAGGCACCACGGATATGACCTTTAAGCTCTTGTGGAGCTTTTAATGCTGCTAGCATAGCAATAGTAACTAAACTGCGAGTTTTTAGATCTATGCCTGTACGTTGCCATGTTGCTCCCCAACCGTGTTCGTTGATGAACTCTTGCATTGGCTGAGTTAAGTCATCAGCATTATTAAGAGCACGATCAACAAATTCATCGCCCATTACTTGACGACGAATTGTTTCGCCCTTGCATTTTTCTTTTTGAACTGTAGTCATGTTTTATCCTAAAAAATATTGTTACTGAGCTGTCCAAGCACCATCCATTGGTAGTGCTGACCCTGTAATGTTACGAGCACTATCGCTACACAAAAATAAAATAAATTCACCAATTTGACGAGAGTCAATCATTTCAGGTAATGGCTGCTTAGCGGTAACTAAATCATATTTAGCTTGCTCGAAGCTGATATCTTTTTTCTCGGAAATATCACTTATTTGGTTATTAATTAACGGCGTATCTACAAATCCTGGACAAATAGAATTGACAGTAATGCCTAGCTCTGCTGTTTCAAGAGCAACGGCTTTAGTTAAACCTACAATGCCATGTTTTGCTGCAACATAAGCTGCTTTATTTAATGACGCGACTAAACCATGGACAGAAGCAATATTAATAATACGACCCCACTTATTGCTTTTCATTCCCGGTAATGATTTTTGAATAGTGTGAAAGGCAGAAGTTAAGTTGATCGCGATAATCGCATTCCACTTGTTTTCAGGGAAAGTTTCGACACTTTCAGTATGTTGAATACCTGCATTGTTAATAAGTATGTCTACTGAACCCATAACACTGATGGCGTTATCCATTAACGTGGTAATTTCTTGTGCGTCCATTAAGTTAGCATTATCGAAAAGCGTTTTAATATTATATTTATCAGCAAAGTTTTCAGCTAAAGCTTTACCTTCTTCATTACTCATTAAACCATGTAGCACTAAGTTAATACCTTGCTCGGCAAGTACATGAGCGGCCGCTAAGCCAATACCACTAGTTGATCCAGTGATTAGTGCTGTTTTATTCTTTAGCATAATTTTTTTCCTGTTTAATAGTGTTGCTGAATTTTATTTACAATATCAGTGATGCTTATTCTTATGAATAAAGTTTACTCCAAGCATAAAAC
>JAWSUX010000250.1:0-7368 GCA_033852215.1 Colwellia sp.
GACTAATTTTCTTCATTTCTCCGTGAACACCATTGATTATCACGATAAGAATCAAGAAAATTAGCACCAAATAAAAATTAGTTTTTACTAACACTTAACACACAAAAAGCGTCGATAAATATCGACGCTTTATTTTATGTATCTACTATAGATGACATAGTTTAACTCTTTTGAACGCTAAGATTAAGTTAAATCGCTTTAGTTCAAGAAGAAGACACGGAGCGTATGACTATACGTGAGTACCTTCGACCATGAAATTAAGTAATATGACGACAGCTTAGCAATTCAAAAAGCTATTATTTGTCGTCTTTTACTTCTTCAAACTCTGCGTCAACTACATCATCAGCAGGTGCATCTGCTTCTTGTGCAGAGCCTTCAGGAGCACTTTCAGCTTGTTGTTTAGCTTGAGAAATTTCCATTAACTTAGCTGATGCTTCCATTAACGCTTGAGTTTTAGCATCAATCACTTCTTTATCATCACCTTTAATGGCTTCTTCTAGCTCAGTTACTGCTGCTTCAATTTTTTCTTTATCTTCGCTTGGTAATTCTTCGCCTGCGTCTTCAATTTGCTTGCGAGTGGCATGAACCATACCATCAGCTTGGTTACGAGCAGTAACTAACTCCTCAAACTTAGCATCTGCATCAGCGTTAGCTTCTGCGTCACGTACCATTTGCTCTACTTCTTCATCAGATAAACCAGAAGAGGCTTTGATGGTGATTTTTTGCTCTTTACCTGTATTTTTATCTTTCGCCGTAACATGCAAAATACCATCAGCATCAATATCGAAAGTAACTTCGATTTGTGGCGTTCCACGTGGCGCTGCGTCGATACCTTCAAGGTTAAATTGACCTAAAGATTTGTTTGCAGAAGCTTGCTTACGCTCGCCTTGACAAACATGAACCGTTACAGCTGCTTGGTTATCATCAGCAGTTGAAAATGTTTGAGATTGCTTAGTAGGAATAGTCGTGTTTTTGTCGATAACTTTAGTCATCACACCACCCATAGTCTCAATACCTAATGACAATGGCGTAACATCTAATAAAAGAACATCAGTTACATCACCAGAAAGTACACCCGCTTGAATCGCCGCACCTGCAGCTACAGCTTCATCAGGGTTAACATCTTTACGTGGCTCTTTACCAAAAAATTCAGTAACAGCTGCTTGTACCATTGGCATACGAGATTGACCGCCAACCAAGATAACATCATTAATGTCACTTACTGATAAGTCGGCATCTTTCAGTGCTTTTTTAAGTGGCTCTAATGTTGCTTTAACCATGTCTTCAACAAGAGATTCTAACTTAGCACGAGTCACTTTGATGTTCATGTGCTTAGGACCGCTGCCATCTGCAGTGATGTAAGGTAAGTTAACATCTGTTTGTTGTGCAGAAGAAAGCTCACATTTTGCTTTTTCAGCCGCTTCTTTTAAACGTTGCATTGCCAAAGGATCAGACGTTAAGTCCATACCTTGATCTTTTTTGAATTCAGCTACAAGATAGTTGATTAAACGGTTATCAAAATCTTCACCACCTAAGTGAGTATCACCGTTAGTCGCAAGTACTTCAAAAGTATGTTCGCCGTCCATTTCGTCAATTTCAATGATTGAAATATCGAATGTACCACCGCCTAAATCGTATACAGCAACAACTTTATCGCCTTCTTGCTTGTCCATGCCGTAAGCAAGTGCAGCAGCAGTTGGTTCGTTAATAATACGTTTAACTTCAAGACCAGCAATACGGCCAGCATCTTTCGTTGCTTGACGTTGTGAATCGTTAAAGTAGGCAGGAACAGTAATTACTGCCTCAGTTACGGTTTCACCTAAGAAGTCTTCAGCAGTCTTCTTCATCTTTTTAAGTACTTCAGCAGATACTTGTGGTGGAGCAATTTTTTCGCCCTTTACTTGAACCCAAGCATCACCGTTATCCGCTTTAACAATACCAAATGGCATAATATCGATATCACGTTGAGTTTCTTTATCTTCGAAACGACGACCGATCAAACGCTTAATAGCATATAAAGTATTTTCAGGGTTAGTTACTGATTGACGCTTAGCAGGTTGACCTACTAATGTTTCGCCTTCAGCTGTATAACCTATAATAGAAGGAGTTGTACGATCGCCTTCTGCATTTTCAATAACACGTACACTGTCGCCGTCTAATACAGCAACACATGAGTTAGTTGTTCCTAGGTCAATACCGATTATTTTGCCCATCTTGGGAGCTCCTATTCATTAGTCTTTACCCAATAAAGGTAAAGAAATTTAATTAAATTGTTTGTTGAATAGTAAGTGGGGTCAGCAAAATGCTTTTCAATAGATAATTTAAAAAAAGTACTTTTTTGTTAAAATTAAGCAAAAAAAAGAAGGGAAATATAATATTCCAAAAGGCGATTACGTTGAGTTAAGTTTTATCTAAAAAAATAATCGGTAATTATAGTTTAATTATTTCTTGTAACGCTAAATCAAATCTCGGATCTGTTTTATCTGAACTTGAGGTTTTAAAAATGATTACATTTTTACGATTAATAAAGAAGGTTGTTGGCGTACCTCGTACACCATAAAGCTTAGCAACACTCTCTCCCATCACAGCAGTTAGAAAAGAATACCCTCTACGATTAATTTCATCTTGAGGCAATGCGCCTTCATCTTCATTAAAACTAATGGAAATGAGTTCTACACCTTGTTTTTGATATTTTTTTTGTAATGCCACCAATGTTGGCTGGAGTTTTTTACAATAAGGACACCAAGTAGCCCAAAAGTGTAAGATGACAGGTTTGTTTTTATACTGAGCTAAACTAATAACGTTACCGTCTTGTGTTGTTAGTTGCCACGGTTTTGCGATTTCTTTCGCATGTAAAGTAAAGCTTAGCGTAATCAATAAGGTAACTAGAACAGTAAGTATATTTTTAAAGGTACGGCGCATAATTATCGCTAATTAATAAAGAAGTAATACTGTAAAAGACCTCTTTTTTGTCAACATATTTCAGCGACGGATAATTTTTTATAAAAAACAATAAAAAAAAGCAAAGAGAGCGCCTCTTTGCTTTTTTTTAATAATCTTCAACTTGATTAAAGTAGCGTATTAAGCTGTAGCATCAATACTTGGTGCTGCTTTAGATACCATAACCATAGCGGGTCTAATTAAACGGCCATTGAGTTCATAACCTTTTTGCATTACCGCAATAACTGTATTCGGTGCCACATCAGGTACTTCTTGCATTGACATCGCTTGGTGCAGCTCAGGGTTAAAAGGTTGATCTTGTGGATTTACCGCTTTAACACCAAATTTATCTAAAGAAGAAACTAAGCCTTGTAGTGTTAATTCAACACCTTCAATAATACCTTTGTTACTTTCATCTTCTTTATCAATATTTTGTAATGCACGTTCAAGGTTATCAACTGATACTAGCATTTCACCTGCGAACTTTTCCAAAGCAAATTTACGTGCTTTCTCAACATCTTGCGCGGCGCGGCGACGAATATTATCAACCTCAGCTTTAGCACGAATTACCGAATCTTTTTGATCGGCAACCGTTGTTTTAGCTGCTGCAACAGCAAGCTCTAACTCATTAATTTTTTCTTGCTCTTCGCTGATCACTTCATGAACATGCTCATGTTGCACTTCGACTTGTTCTTCAGCTTGCTCTACTATTTCATCTGCCAAGTGCTCAGAAGTAAGGGGCTCTGAGCTATGTACTTGCTCATCTTTGTTTGTTGTTGACTCAGTTGTCATGAAAAACCTCAATTAAAAACATAATTTTTTTGCTATTGGTGTCATTATGGGGGCTTGAATAAATGATTCAAGCTTCATTTACAAAGATTTTATATTAAAGTGAACTTTACAACGGATCAAAAGAACGCGAAACTGACCTTTACAGACAAAAAACATAAACATTCCCTTAATTCAAAAGCACAACCCCTTATGACTCAGCATTATAAAACAGTAGGCCTAATTGGTAAGCCCAATCACGAAGGCGCCAGTGCCACTATAAAAATATTACACAATTATCTCTTAGCAAATGAATATCAGGTAATTATTGAAAGCACTGTTGCTCAATCTTTAAATTTAAAAAATATAACAATTGGCTCCCTCACCGATATTGGCGATAAAGCAGATTTAGCCATTGTTATTGGGGGCGATGGTTATATGTTGGGCGCAGCAAGAGTATTAGCTTGTTTCGACATCGGTGTTATTGGCGTTAACAGAGGAAATTTAGGCTTCCTTACCGACCTTAGCCCTGATGATATATTAGTACCATTAAAAGAAATTTTAGCGGGTAACTCTCGATCTGAGCAACGTTTTATCATTGAAGCAGAAGTATATAGACATGGCAAACTCAAAAGCTCAAACAGTGCAGTAAACGAAGCGGTACTCCATGCAGGGAAAGTGGCGAGTATGATAGAATTTGAGGTGCATATTGACGGCTCTTTTATGTTTAGCCAACGCTCAGATGGCTTAATTGTTTCAACTCCTACCGGTTCGACCGCTTACTCTATGTCAGCTGGCGGCCCCATTTTAACACCCAATTTAAATGCATTAACTTTAGTGCCCATGTTTCCACATACGCTAACTAGCCGACCAATTGTTGTTGATGGTAATAGTGAAATCAAATTAATTTTATCTAACGACAATCATGAAAACTTACAAGTGAGCTGTGACGGCCATGTCATTTTATCCGTCATGCCTGGTGACGAAGTCATTATTAAAAAAAGCTTGTGTAGCATCCGTTTAATTCATCCACTTAACCATGACTATTTTAATGTTTTACGTAGCAAGCTGAGTTGGGGTAATAAACTTTACTAGCTTTATTAGCTTTATTAGCTTTATTAGCTTTATTTACTTACATAATAACAAGTTAGCTATTCACAAGATAAAAAACATTCAATAAGCAATCAATAACCTTGCAATAAACCCAGTAACTGTATAAATTAACAGTTACTGGGTTTTTATTCATAGGTTTAACAAATGTTACTGCAATTAACCATACAAAACTTTGCCATTGTTCGCTCATTAGACATCGACTGGCAGTCTGGCATGACAACAATCACAGGTGAAACAGGTGCAGGTAAGTCAATTGCTATCGGTGCGTTAGGTCTTTGCCTAGGAGATCGTGCCACTACCAATGTAGTTAGACCAAATTGTAAAAAAGCAGAACTTGCTGCGACCTTTGAAACAAGAAATAATGCCTATGCCCAGCGTTGGCTAAAACAGCACGACTTATTATTAGAAGATGATACTCAATGTATTCTACGGCGTGTTATATCCAGTCAAGGTAGATCAACAGCCTACATCAATGGTAGCCAAGTACCTTTAGTGCAGTTAAAAGAGTTAGGCCAACTGCTTATTAACATTCACGGCCAGCATGATCATCAACTCATTGTCAAAGCCAGTCACCAATGCCATTTGCTTGATAGTTATGCCAATCACCAAAACTTAATCGATGAAGTAAAACATTATTTCCGTCAGTCGAATAAACTAAATAAAGAGCTAGAGACATTACAACAAAACAAAATACAGCGTGAAGCTAAACAACAATTAATTCAATATCAAGTAAATGAACTTGATGAATTTTCTTTGCAAGAAGGCGAATTTACAACCTTAGAAAGTGATTATAAACGCCATAGCAATGCACAAGACCTACTTGATGCAACATTGACCTCATTGCAAACCTTATCAACAAATGAAAACTTCAATATTCTAGATGCGCTTAGACAGTGCAGTGATAATTTAGTATCGCTAGCACGGGTAGACAAACAACTCACCAATGTCGCTAGTTTATTGAGTGAATCGCTCGTTGTGCTTGATGAAGCCAATAGCGACCTAACACACTATTATCAGCAGCTAGAATTAGATCCTCAAAGTTACGCAATCATCGAAGAACGTTATTCATCAGCTTTACAGCTTGCCAAAAAGCATCAAATTTCGCCCGAGTCACTTACCATTTATCATCAGAAGCTAACCCAAGAATTAGCAAAAATTTCAAGTGATGAATCACGTATTGATAGCGTAATAGACGAAATAGAGAAGACCAATAACCACTATATGGATGCCGCTTCCCTACTTTCAGCTTCCAGAGAAAAAGCAGCAAAAAGCTTAAGTAAATTGATCAGCGCGAGTATGCAAGAATTAAACATGCCTCACGGACAATTTATGATTGCCGTGAATAAAACAAAATCAAAACAAGCAATAGTCATTAATAACAATGGCCTTGATGATATCAGTTTTAAGGTAAGCATTAACCCTGGGCAGGCATTAGAAGCAATGGACAAAGTAGCTTCTGGTGGTGAGTTATCACGTATTAGCTTAGCCATGCAGGTAATTTTAGCTGATAAAGTGATAACACCTACACTCATATTTGATGAAGTTGATGTTGGCATAAGTGGACCTACCGCAGCAATGGTAGGTAAAAAGCTACAACAATTAGCTAAAAATACTCAAGTAATTTGTGTAACTCATCTGCCACAAGTTGCTTGTAAAGGACATCAGCAGTTTTTCGTCAGTAAACTTACCGATGGCGAACATACAGAAACAACCGTTACAGAGCTTAGTAAAGAAACTCGTGTTAGAGAAATTGCTCGTTTACTTGCAGGAGATAAGATATCAGCAAACAGCTTAGCTAATGCCCAAGAGCTGTTAGCTAGTTAATTTTGATTGATAATGAATAGTGTTAGTAACACAAAAATAAAATAAGCATTAAATATAAATAATAAACTCGTTCTTCATATTTTAGTTCTAAATTTATAAATATTTATCAAAATAAAGTAAAATAGCTTTGAATCTAGAGCTGTGCTTGGTTATTATCCCTGCTCACACTTTATTAGGCTTTTTTTAAGGTAAGTTATATTCATGTTGTTCCGTATTGCCATTGTTATTGCCGTTCTTTCTTTATCGGCTTGTTCTAGTTGGGTGTATCGCTATGATATTCCTCAAGGAAATTACCTTGACCAAAAAAGCATTGATAAATTACAAGTAGATATGACCAAAGAACAGGTGAAATTCGTCTTGGGTAGCCCTGTTATTATTGACGCATTTAATAACAACACTTGGCATTACGTATATAAATTAAAATCTGGTCGAGATAAAAAATTTGATATAACGAAAAAATTTATAATATCATTTGTTGATGACAAACTTACGGAAGCTTCAGGTGACTTCAAGTTATCAGAAAATTTCAATATACCGTTCAATGAAACCAAGAAATAAGCTAAAAAAACAAAGACAATAAAATAGTTTTATACTGAGTTCAGGTGTAAAAAAAACGGCAACAGCCGTTTTTTGTATCCACGAAAATTTAATTGGGCCTAGTTGAGCTTAATCAACCCCTGCGCCAACTTTATGCTTTTGCATCAGCACGTAATGGGTTAACCC
>JAWSUX010000251.1:0-13570 GCA_033852215.1 Colwellia sp.
AAAGCATAATCCCGCCCTGCATATATTGTAGCCTTGATCATATTGTTAGTGTATTTGTTTATTAAGCCTATAATTTTTTTGTAGATAACTTACTCAAAAACACTTTATAAGAGCAATATATTAGTCTGTAAAAATAACTTTCAGACATTTTACAGAATATAATGTCAAGAATGAATCAGTTAGCTTTATGAATAATCAGCTAATAACAAGAAAATAAACAAAACTAAGCAACTGTTAGTTAAGCTTAACTGAGCTTTACATTACTCTGCGTATGACAGAATGGTTTTAAATATTTACTGTCAAAATAGGAATGCTTTATGAAGAATATACCGTTCAGATTATGCAATATGTTATCAATGGTCACCAATAGATAAATTAGTAAGTTGCACGCTTAAGGTGAATACCAAGGTCGTGGTAGGTACTGGGCAAAGTGCTGAATGCTCTGACTATTTAACTTACCCTGTTTCAGATAAACAACAAATTTATATAGATGACGCCGCTAATTCACTTGCTGACTGTGCAACATTTACTGGTGAGTTTAATTGGCAGTGATGACTATCTTTACGTGAGGAACAAAAAATTAAAAGCCTTATATCAACATTTCAAATTACTCAGAGCAGCCCTGCGGAACTTGATAAAATTTTCAACAATAATCTTTTACTCGTATTTGTTTTAGCGGGATCGAAGACTGTCTTACTTGATGATGAAACACACTGTACTGTAAGTGTAGGGCAATGTGTTGTGATCTCACCAAGGAAATTTATCACTGTCGAGAATAAGCCAGAGAAAGATGAGGATTATAAAGCGTTATGCATATCATATCCTGATATTGATAAAATGATAGATTTTCAAAATAAATCAGAGAATTTTTTTTCTTTAAGTTATCAGTTTGTTAACACGTTACCAGAAGAGCTAATAAACTCGGTGTTTAATATGGATTCTTTTCTCAACTCTGATTCAGTGCCTGATAGCATTAAATATCATAAAGCAATGGAGCCTTTAATTTGGCTTCAATCTCTTGGTGTTAATTTTAACTTTCAATCAAAAAATTCTTTGTATGGCAATGTTAGAGAATTAATTGAGTCAGATTTAAGTTATCGTTGGCAAGTTTCAGAAATAGCAAAAAAATTCTACTACAGTGATGCAACGCTTAAACGCAAGTTGCATAGCTTAGGAACTTCCTTTACTAAAATTTTGCTCAATACTCGTTTAGAGCACGGACTCTTTCTTTTACAAACTTCAAATCAAGCGATTGCTCAAATATCATTAGATTGTGGGTTTTCAACTCCATCCCATTTTTCTGCTGCTTTCAAAAAGCGGTTCTCTGTTGTTCCTAAGAAGATAAGGTTGCTTAGAGAGTGAGCTAATATTGATAGAAATAGAATTTAGCATGACAGAAAGTGCTTTGTTCGAGTGGTATATTTGTATCATTCTAATTAACAAAAAAAGTGCTTAACATGTTTAAATTATTATCAATATTATTATTAACTGCTTTATTAGCTTCCACATCACTCTATGCGAAAGACTTTACGCTATCAAGTCCTGATATTAAGGAGGGAAAAGAACTATCTTTAACTCATGTTTTTAATGAATTCGGATGCAAGGGTGGAAATATTTCACCAAAGCTATCTTGGAATAAAGCTCCTGAAGGTACAAAAAGTTATGCTGTTACAATGTATGATCCTGATGCTCCTACGGGCTCTGGTTGGTGGCATTGGACTGTAATTAATATTCCTTATAATGCCGATAGCCTTGGTAAATCATTACCAACTGGGGCTATAGCTGTTGAAAATGATTATGGCCAAACATCTTATGGCGGTGCTTGCCCACCTCCTGGTAATGTTCATCGTTATATTTTTACTGTTCACGCACTAGACACCATTAAAATTGATGTGCCATTGTCTGCGACTAATGCCTATGTACGTTTCTTAATTAATGCACATGAGATTGATAAGGCAAGTATTACATCTATTTATACTCGTTAAATTAGCAAAACTAAAAAATAGAAATGGACCTCTCTGACATACAATTTTTTTTATTGCTACTGGCTTTTTTTGCTAGCTTATTATCAACTCTGGCAGGCGGTGGTTCTGGTTTATTGCTCGTTCCTGTATTGTTATTTATGGGAATACCTTTTTCTAGTGCCGTTGCCATTAATAAAATAACAACCGTTGCTCAAGGTGGAGGCGCAATAATAAAACACCTTAACGGCTCTACAATAAATTGGAAAATAGGATTGTTAATATTGTTTTCTGGTGTGCCTGGAGTAGTATTTGGGAGTATGCTAATTCCATATGTAAACTCTAGAGTTGCAGAGCTTACCCTAGGTATTCTTATATTAACCATCGCTATCTTTTCAATAGTGTTGCCAATAAAAAAAACAAATAACTCAAATTTAACACTGACAATAAGAAACACTTCGCTCATTGCCGCAGGCATATTTATTGTCGGCGTCATTAATGGAGCATTTACCGCTAGTTCTGGATTATTTCTCACATTTTGGCTTGTCATCGCTTTAAAGTTTGATTTCAACAAGGCTATCTCGCATACCGTTATATTTTGTACTTTTTTCTGGAATATCATCGGTGGAATTTCAATGTATGAAACTGTCATTGCACAATGGCATTTGTTACCAGTGTTACTTTTTGGATCTTTAATGGGAGGGTATGTTGGTGCGTATATATCCGTGAGGATAAGCGCAGATGTTAGCCAAAATATATTTGTCAGCATTTCTTTTATTATTAGTTTATTTTTAATATTTTAGTTAGCAGTCTCTACTGTAAATTTGTCGTAATTAGCTCAACACTATCTTTATCATTTCTTTTGTTTAGCTCAGCTAAAATCTGTATAGTTCCCTCTCTATTTTAGTCGTTACTTTCAGAGTATAAACTGCCTTAAACTTAGAAGGTTTATAATTAACCATATGATTTCTCATAAATTATCCGTTGCACCAATGTTGGATTGGACTGACAAGCATTGTCGTTATTTTTACCGTTTGATGTCACAACACACCGTGCTTTACACTGAAATGGTGACAACTGGCGCCATTTTACATGGCAAAGGTGATTACCTTTCTTACAATGACGCTGAGCACCCGTTAGTTTTACAGCTGGGTGGCAGTGATGTTAAAGCGATGACCGAGTGTGCAAAAATGGCTGAACAGCACGGTTACGATGAGATTAATATTAATGTCGGCTGTCCGTCTGATCGTGTGCAAAATGGTAGGTTTGGTGCTTGTTTAATGGCAGAGCCGCAGTTAGTGGCTGAGTGTGTTAGTGAAATGCAAGCGGCTACTAAAGTACCTGTTACAGTGAAGTCTCGCATTGGCATTGATGATTTAGATTCTTATGAATTTTTGCATACGTTTATCGAACAAGTATCAGCGTCTGGTTGCCAACACTTTATTATTCATGCACGTAAAGCGTGGCTGAGTGGTTTAAGTCCTAAGCAAAATCGTGATATTCCACCGCTTGATTATTCACGTGTTTATCAAATTAAAAAAGATTTTTCAGCGTTAGAAATTTCCATTAATGGCGGTATTAAAACTTTGGCTGAGGCGAACGATCACCTTCAACATATTGATGGTGTCATGATCGGCCGAGAAATTTACAATAGCCCTTATTTATTGTCTGAAGCCGATCAACAAATATACGGTAGGGGAAATACGGTGATCTCTCGTGAGCAAGTGGTTACTGCTATGGTGGAATATATAAATGCTTATGTCAGTGAAACCCCTGCACATGGAAGCAATAGAGCATGGCATGTATTACGGCACATGTTGGGATTATGTAATGGTTTAGCAGGCGCTAGACAGTTCAGGCGTCACTTAAGTGAATGTGCTGGCAAACAGGGAGCTGATGGCAGAGTTTTACTTGAAGCGTTTGCTAACGTTACTCAACTTAATGGCCAAGTATAAACGTTGCCATCACTTTGGGCATAATACCTAAAATTAATACCTAAATCGGCAATATAATAATTACCATGGTTCACCTGAGACCAATTAATGGTTATTTTAACCTGTGATTGGTTTATTTAACCACTCATCTTGATTTGTAAAATTAACCTTATGAAGTAGTAATTATAGAAAAGCATTAATTATCAATAGCTTTCTCTTTATTTTTTAAAGTGGCATAACCTTTGTAATACTCGTGACAGCCGAGTAATAAGTCGTTAGGTATTTGAGGAAAGAGCCATGTTAGAGATAAGCACATTATTTACGTTAATGATGACCCCAGTATTTTGTTTGTTAGCCACTTCACTTATCGTTCGCGCCCTTGAAAAACGTACGTTGAACTGTAAATGCTTAAATAATCACTAAGCTTTATTTCTTTGTTTTCCTGAATATTATCATCTTCCATCTATTTTTATTGTTAAATAATCAGAGATCTGTTTAAGCGCAGCCTTTTCTAAACAGATCTCTGGTTACTTACTGGGACATGAATTCGGGACAAGCCGGCCTGCTTTATTCAAAACAGACTGGGTATATAACAAATAGCACCTTGAACAGAAAATTGGAACGGTATACTGCTATTCAACTTCGTTTTCAAACGTCATAACGCGTCCTGACTTAAAACTTATTGCAGACTTAATTTGTTCTTCTTCTCTTTTAAAGGCAATATCGGTAAGGAATCGTCCAAAAGTTGGACTGCGCCAAATGATTTCCCCGGAGAGTTTATCAACGACTTTAAAGCCATTCACATCCTGTACAATATAATTTTGACAGCTGTCATCCCAATAAAAACACTGTAATAATAACGTGCCTCGAGTGATATTGTGCATAAATTCAACTTTTCCATCATGCAGAGAGGATGGTGGTAGCTCTACCATCGTGGTCAAATTTAATGCTTTATAATCCAAAGAATTACGATGATACCAAACTAACTCGGGCAACAAATCATCGTCTACTTGTGCAAATGTCTGGGGAAATCCCTCATTAAATAAGTCGATACTTTCTCCGTTATTAAGCAGTGTAATGTTATAGTCTTTGTCGATTTTAGCTATATGTCTTGTATTGTCGGCAATATATAAATGGCTATCTGTTGAATATTGCACAACCTTAATCTGCCCAATGTCTCCCTCTGTCGTAGGCATTGACAACAAAATATCACCATTTTCAGGATGGATAAAGTTATGGTTATCATCATACGAAGCTAATAACAAACCATTGTCTAATACTTTTAAATCACCTACAAAAGAGTTGCTTACTGGCTTAATAGCCCACAGTTCGTTACCTGCTAAATCTTGTTTGATTATATCATAGCCAGATAGGTAGATGTAAGGAGTGCCGTTTTCAACACTTACAACATCCGGATATGACTCAATACCATGATACTCAAGTGGCATATCTGGCATTGAGTGGACAATTAAACGTTGTGATTTAGACGATAATATTAGCTCATCTTGCTCTCCCCAATACAGTAGATGTAGAGGCTCTATTGGCGCAACTATTGAATTAAAGCTTAAATCTATAGTCCCCTCCTTAAGACTATAAGCTTGATAACTATACTCCCTACGGTCATCCGTCGTGGTTATTATTTCATCTTTGCCATCGCCGTCAATATCAGCAATTATAATCTGTTGATATGCTAAGTTGTTAGGTACGGCTTCCATTCGTGCTACTTCTGATATTTCAGCAGAGTTATTACTCAACAAATTGTCAACTAAATAGGATTTATTGTAGTTATTGAGAATGATTTCTTGTGCGGAGTCACCATCAAAGTCGCCCACAAGTGTAGCATACGAGTCAAAATAATCGGTGGAATCAGCAATAACTTGTTCATTCTCGGTTGCAATATCATATATAATAAATCGTTTGTCTTGGGTTACATACAAAACTTTACAGCTACTGTCACCCGATACATCTACGGTGTAGAAAGTAGAACTGTAATTTTTCTGATAAATGGTTTCATTATTTTTCACGTCAATAATGCGATCTGTTAGTACAGCATCAGCAAAACCATCATTATTAAAATCACACATACGCTTTACATTACTAGCCGAAAATGTGGTGATTAACTCTTTGCTGCTGATTGAATAAATTTCTATTTCACCATTATCACGAACCAATAACTCGGCTTTACCATCTAAATCATAATCTTCAAGCTGAATAGTCATATACGAAGAGCCATTATCAAACGATAAAAACTCAGTTGTTTTATCTGTTTTTCCGTCACGCCATAAAACTTGATAAATTTTAGAACTGCCGTCAAGATACGTAATCCAATAATCATCGATACCATCATTATTAACGTCAGAAGCGGCTTGATACTTACGATTTACTATGGTGGGAGCTTCGTCTATTAATACCTTGTCGCGTATAATTAATGCTGAGTTTTCAACAACCAGCTGACTAATTTTATCACCGCCAAAAAATACGTGATCAATACTGTTCTGCTTACTAACAAAGCTCTCAGATAATGTTTCAAAGAGACTATCAGTACGATTTTTAACTAATACTTTTGCCGCTGATGTTAGTGTTATCGTTTTACTAAGCACTTCGTGTTTATGTTCATTTTCAATATAAACAGCAAAGTTAACATCCACAGGTAAACCGTAATCGGGAATAAAACCATCCCATGACACTAGACCGTCTGTATCAACCGCCATATTGGCGGGTCCATATTTCATTTTGTAATTATATGGTCCATCAAAGTGATCATTTTCAATACTAACTTGCGCGAATACCGAGCTGCCAATAACATGGCTCGCTTGAGTAAGATTGACTTGACCTTGTGGTTTGTTTTTTAATACGGTAATTGTCGCATCGGTAAAAGAAGAGTTTCCTGCTATATCTATAACGGTTAAGCGAATGGTATAGTCACCGGGTAGAGCCGCGGAAAACTCAGCTTCAACGGCTTGAGTCATAGTGGGTTGACTACTTTCGGGCTGTGCGATAATTTCCCATGAGGACTCAAGAAAATCATAATTAGGATCACTTGAGCTTTTGCCAGAAAGAACTAACGTAGCATTTCTATCTAGGGTTGGCTCTTCAGTGGTTATCACCGCAGTTGGCGCCCCATTGAGTTCATCAAATAGTCGGTTAAAATCACCTGACAAAGGGATTGTTGATGGGATGAGTCGCTCTTGGTCTGAAAATGTCATTGTGACTTGATGCTGCAATTGCACATCTAATGTTAACTCAATGTTCGATTTGATTACCATTGTAGTGGTACAAAATTCTGACTGATTACAGGAGTTGCCTAAACTACTGGTTGATATGGACAGTTTACCTTGGTCAGAAATGTATATGTCACCCGTATAATTTATGCCAGCTCTATTACCATATTGGTTTGAATCTAAACTAAAGTTATCAAACCAAATTTGTTCATTCGACTGGTCGGTGATTAACAAATTATACACAGCAGAGTCGTTGCCGGTAACATCAAAATAACCCGTTAGCTTTACCGTTTCAGTACTATTTAGTTCTTCCATTTCTAGATTAGCAATAATGGTGAGCTTTTCACTTCGGGCACTAACCAATTTTACCTTGATTGTACCGTTTACGTTGCTCCCGTCACTGACACAATTGTCATAAATTATTTCGATTTTTTTATTTTTTTCCACTTCTTTTATTGTAGTTGAGCCAGATTCACAAATAACATCACTGTCAAGCACACCATCATTGTTTTCACTGAGCAATAAAAAATTCAAATGTTCGTCACCAAATGCAAAAATATGCAATAAGTCTAGCGACTCCATAACATTTAGCGTGACATCAGCAGCATTAGTGGCGGTGAGTTCATAATTTTCAGTTTTCCCTGAATATACCGGTTTTTTCGCCGTCCATTCATCATTCTGGGCGGTATCATCACCTGAACCTCCGCCTCCGCAAGAAAATAGTGTAGAACAAAATAGTAGAATTAAGGCAGGTTTAAGCATCACTTGGTCCATTAAGAAAGTAGAGTTTTAGAATATAGTTTGAGGTTTTAGTATCGGTAATATAACACATAACGGATAAGTTGTGCGTAGCCGCAATTTATCCTGCTGTTGAACAAGCTAGTTGTTGGTTAATGTCACTTTAATTTTTTTGGTTAATTTAACCATTGCAATGGTCAAATTAACCAAAAAGCAGTTGTTTATGTTTTATGCGACAGTTAACTATCTTAATTTCATATTATTTTGATTAAGTATCAATTGGTTAGTTTTAATTTAAATTTGGCATAACACTTGTACTAGCCATAGTAAGCGTAAAACAATTATGTAGTGATGAATTTATTTATTTACTTACCTTAAATGTTAACGGCCGCGCAAGACGATGTTATGCGACTGCAGCATAAATTGACAAAGTAGAAGCTAAAGTAGAAACATACGACTTGACGGAAGATAGAGATTTGTCTGCGCAAATATCACAACTATCACAAAATGACAGTGTAAAAGAATAGTTGGCAGCAAGGGAGGAGAGAATAATATGAGTTATGACAGCGAATATTCAAAGAGCAAAGGTATAAATAAAATGCTGAGTAAAGATAGAAAACACAGAAAATTAACAGGTGTTTGTGCGGGTATTGCCAAACATTATGGTTACCCAAGGACTGTTGTTCGTATAGCGGCGGTTGTGGTATCAATAATTTTACCTATAGCAACGCTTGTGGCTTATGTTGTGGCAAGTATTTTATTACCAAACAGTAAATATTATTAGGTAGTACTAAATACTCATAAACAGTATTCAGTAACAAATAAGCATTTGGTGTATTAATAACAAGGAGGGTGTAGTGAGTTTTTTAAAATCATTAATATTAGCCATATTGGCAAGTATATTTTTAACTTATGTGTTGGGCGCAAGCTTTTTATCTTTATTTGATGTGAATGTTGCAGTAAATGGTTCTTTGATTGAAGCATTACAGGCGATGACTGCCTCTGCGCTCGTTGTGGGTATTTTAGTTGTTGTTGCGTTAGCGATAGTGCTAAGTGTTTTTGGTAGTATTATTTTTGCCGCAATGCTTATCTTAAGCTGTTCGGTAATGGTAGCCATTGGTGTTTTTTGGCCGGTACTTTTGGTCGCGGTAGTTATTTGGCTAATAAGCAGAGACAAACAAAATAAGCAGTATGTTTAATGGAGTTTAGCTAAGTTTTCAACACAAGCGTATGTTACTTTACTTGATTATCTCTATGACGATGACTTAAGAAGTAACGTACAAACAGGGTAAAAAACCTAGCTAATTCACATATATTATTACTTACTTAAGAAAGCAGCCAATATATTTTTACAATCAGGGGTATTAACTAAACGTGAAAACTCTTGACCTTCGTCATTGATCACTTGTGCTAATAATTGTTGATTGGCTTGACGAATAAGACGTCGACTTGTCATAACAGCGTCTGTAGGTAATTTAGCAATGCTGAGTGCAACGTCGCTTGCTATAGCTAACAACTCACTTGGTTGGCAAACTTGATTGGCTATGCCGTAAGTAAGCGCTTGCTCGGCATTAAAATCTTTACCTAAAACCATTAATTCAAAGGCTTTGTTTTGGCCTATACGAAGAGGTAATAATAAACTAGAGCCCGCTTCAGGACACAAACCTAACTGAGTGAAAGGCAGTTTAAATTTACTATTGTTAGCTGCAATAACCATGTCGCAATGAAGCAATAAGGTTGTACCAATGCCTACTGCGGCACCTGCAACAGCAGCAACCAAAGGCTTAGTGAAATGATTAAGCACGTTAACAAAATCAAGTGCGGCGAGAGTTTCAGAATCATTATCTTGCGAGCACTGCATAAAGTCTTGTAAGTCATTACCGGCAGTAAAACAATTTTCATCACCACGAATAAGCAAGCAATGCACCGTGTCACATTCTTGAGCATAGGTAAAATACTGACAAAGTTTCTGATACATGATGGTATTTAAAGCATTTTTTTTATCTAACCTATTTAAAGTTATAGTGAAAACGCCTTGCTTTTCGGAGGTAAGTATTAAATCATTCATCTTACAATTAGCTTAATAATAATTATTAGGTAACAACAAACTTAGAGCTTGTTAAAAAGGATGTACAGATAAAATGCACAAAATTAATTTATCACTTGTTATCATTAGTATCATTTTTGTTGTTAACTTTGCTGCCAGCGCAGGGGAGCTTGATAATATTATCGTTAGTGATGCTTATATACGGGCGAGTATTCCAGGAACTATCCATTCATCTGCTTACATGCGCATTGATAATAATAATAATGAAAAAGCAGTGACTTTAGTTAACGTGAGCAGTAAAATTTCTCCTCGTATTGAAATGCATAATCATGTGATGGAAAATGGCATGATGCATATGCAGCAACTACATAAAATTGATATTGCCGCTAATACTCAGGTATTACTACAGCCACACGGCTTACATCTTATGTTTTTTAACTTAACTAATCCGCTTGTCGATAAAGAAGTTGTTGAAATAACGTTACACTTCTCCAATAACAATAGGGTAATCGTACCAATAGCTGTAAAATCATTAAAATAAAAATATTTACACCTAAGCCATATGAATTGCCTTGAATACATGTTCTCAAGTGGTTTGGGTCGCATAGTTAACGAATGGGTTAATAATAACGTTGTTGGCCATTAAGCATTATCCTCGGAGTGGATTATGAAAATTAATTTATCAACTAAATCAATCATCACGGTTGTACTCAGTATTTTTTTACTCTTTTATGCTGTTGGTGTGTATTGGAGTATTGAACCTGCTTCGTTAGACATTCAGCAAGAAGTTATGCAAGCAGCCCAAGCAGAGAATGTTGCACCGGTTGTTGGTTATACCACCACAACAGTACTGATTCGTGTTGGCGAAACTTTACTAAATAAACCTGGTGGTTATTTATCTAATGATGTTTTACCTCCTTCTGTCTTTTTAGATAATATGCCGGCATGGGAATTTGGTGTGTTAGAAATGGTTCGAGATATGGCCTTGGTTATGCGTAAAGACTTTAGTCGTTCGCAATCACAATCTTTGGTTAATGAACACCTGCAAGAAGCGCAACCGCGTTTTAATATTAATAATCAAAACTGGGTTATGCCCAGCGCTGAAAGTGAATATGGTAAAGCAATTAGCAACCTTTATGACTATCGCTCTGCGTTAGTGGGCACTAATTCAAAAGATAAAGCGCAGTTTTATGCTCGAGCAGATAACTTACGCTCATATCTTGAAGAAGTGCAAAAACGTTTAGGTAGTTATTCACATCGTTTAAGCTCTAGCGTTGGTAGGGAGCAAGTTAATACCGATTTAGCGGGTGATAATCAAGCGCAACAATCAAGTCAAAACTCAGCGCAATTACAATTAAAAACTAGTTGGTGGTTAATTGATGATGTTTTCTATGAGTCGCGTGGTGCTGCTTGGGCTTTGTTACAATTACTTAGAGCGATCGAAATAGATTTCGACAGTGTATTGAGAAATAAAAATGCCCGTATTAGTTTGCAGCAAATCATTCATGAATTAGAAACAAGCCAGCAAGCATTGTGGAGTCCAATGGTCTTAAATGGCGATGGTTTTGGCGTGTTAGCTAATCATTCATTGGTTATGGCAAACTATATTTCACGTGCAAATGCGGCGCTTATTGATTTAAATGAATTATTAAGTAAAGGTTAATAAACCTAATCACCTTAAATGAATAAATAATATTACCAAGGGATAACAATGAAAAAAACAATTTTAGCAGTAGGTTTAGCAGCACTTATCAGTGCTAATGCACAAGCAGATACTTTATTGGGTTTGTATGTTAGCGGGCAAGTTTGGGCTAATACGGCTAGCGGTAGTTTTGGCGAAGGTAGTGACAATCAATCAGTATTTGATTTTGATGACGAGTATCAAGGCAGCTACTCGGTTGCTTTTGAACACCCTATTCCACTGATTCCTAATGCTAAAATAGCTTATACTACTTTAGATACCGTTGGCGGTACGACTATTAATAGTAATTTTACTTTTAGTGGGGCAACGTATAATGCTAATACTCAGTTAGACACTACATTGGCGGCAAGTTACATCGACTATACCTTGTATTATGAGGTTTTTGATAATGACTTGTTAACGTTCGATTTTGGCTTAACTGCACGTGATTTGGATACCTATATTACGGTGGTTGAACCAAATACTGATATTGATAGTGATTTATCCGCGTCGGGTTATATCCCAATGCTCTATGTTTCAACAATTGTTGGTTTGCCGTTTACGGGTTTTAATTTTTTTGCTGAGGGTAATTATGTTTCTTATGACTCACAAACTATTTATGATCTACAAGCTGGCGTTAGCTATGAATTATTAGATAACCTTGCTGTGGATGTTGACTTAACCTTGGGTTATCGTACGGTTAAACTTGAGTTAAATGATTTAGACGATTTTTATAGTGATTTAACTTTTGATGGTGCTTTCGCAGGCGTTATTGTCCACTTTTAATTTATAAATTAGAGTTTAGAGCGAAAAACGAAACCTAGAGCCTAGCGGAAGCTAAGCTCTTTTTTTTATATCGTTTATGAAGAATATCTACGCGCTGCACATACACTTGTGTTTCGGCAAAAGGGGGAATGCCAGCATATTTTTTTACTGCGCCTTCGCCGGCATTATAAGCCGCTGCCGCTAATTTATTATCTCCTCGGTATTTTTTTAATAACCGCGCTAAATGTTTTACGCCACCATAAATATTTTGTTTAGCGTTCAAAGGCTTTTTAACCCCTAAATCTTTGGCAGTAGCGGGCATTAATTGCATTAACCCCTGCGCACCCTGTTTAGAAGTAGCGTTGGGATCGAAGTGTGACTCGGCATGAATAATAGCGCGAACAAAGGCAGGATCTATTTTGTTAATCAATGCCGCATGACTAATGTTTTGATTGAAATGAGTTAAATATAATTTTGCCGTGCGCCAATTGATTAAGGAGTCTACTTGGCAAGCATAGCAGTCTATTTTATAAAGATGGAATTCGATATCTATCGGTTCAATATCAGAAAAAGAAGTGATACCAGCAACAGATTTATAGGTATAAATGTTTACTTCTTTACCTGTGTATTCATCTGCTTTGACTAACGTTATTAAATGAGCGAAAGCCAGACAAGCCGTTAGCATAAGATAAAGTGTTGTGTTTTTTGTTTTTACCATGAAAACTTTACCTCTTATTATTAGCTATATCATTTTCTATACCAATAGATAAATCTCATTATTCCTTTTTGGAATAAAAAAGCGCTATCTATTCCTTTTGTTCTTGCTAAGAATTGTCTATTCTTCCACCATCAATTGTTATAGGTGCCAATATATAGCGCCTATGTATTCAGATCAAATGTTGTCAGGAAGCATGTTGCCAAAGCAGCAGCTAAATAAAATGAAACAAATTAATCAAAATTCAAACAACAATAGCAGTGCATTAGATGTGAATCAATTAGCACTGCTTCAACAAGCAACGCAAAGCTACTCACAACTACAACTTGCTTGGGCAAGTGGCTATTTAGCTGCGAAAAGTGAATCAGGCCAAAATGCACAGTTAGCACCAGCAGCAGAAGTTGTTGCGGCGAAAACATTGACCATTTTATATGCGTCACAAACGGGTAATGCGAAAGGTGTAGCTAAGCAGCTTGAACAAAGCGCTGTGGCGGCGGGTATTAGTGTT
>JAWSUX010000252.1:0-11274 GCA_033852215.1 Colwellia sp.
ACTGTGGTATGGAAGCTTACCCTGAGTTTACTCGAGGTTAAGAGCATTTCGAGGTTAACCATAACTTAAGATGAATAGTCCGAGTCGTTAAAATTAGATCTATCATCGGTAAAGTTTATCTAATAAAAAAGCAGCGAATTCGCTGCTTTTTTTTGGGGTATTTTCGGTGAGTTAATAAATACGCTATCAGTCACTTGATAATACAGATTGGATTACTTTTTGTTTCTGAGTGTTATTCTTTTTATTGAGAGTAACGTTAAAGCAAGCATTGATAACCAAGCAACAGATCCGCCGCTGCTATTGTCAGCTTTTGTTACTTGTGTATTTTTTACAGGGTTTAAATCAGCATCAGTCACTTCGGAATTGTCAATAATGATAACATTTTCAATTACTACGAAATTTTCTATGCCGGGCGTTGTTAAATCAGAACATGCCTGAGCATCATCAATTACCATTGGAATACCTTGTAAATTCCCATCATTACATAATTTAAGTTGTGCTATTTTTTCTACAATAGCCATACCATCACCAATCACTTGACCAAAAACAGTAAAGCCTGAGTTTTGCAGATCTAAATTACCTTGTTCAGCGGTACCCGTATTATTGTCTTTTAAGTTAAAAAACCATTGGTCCGTAGCGCTATCAGGGTTACCGCCAACTTTTGCCATAGCAATAGTACCTTTTACATTGGAATAAACAGGCTCATTGATTACTGCCGCATTTGCACTATTACGCGATAATGGCCATCCCCCACTAAACTCAAAACCACCCCCTTGCACAACAAACCCAGGAGCTACTCTATGAATAACTGAGTTAGTATAGTGTCCATCGCTAAGGTAAGTTAAAAAATTCTCTACGGTTTTAGGCGTTGTTTGATCAAATAAATTAACTTCAATAGTGCCTTGTGAGGTTATAAACTCAACAATGCTGGCATTGGCAATAGGTGTGAAACTTAGTAAAAGCAGTGGTGTTGAAATAATTTTTTGTAACATGACTTCAGCCTAATAATAAAATATGCAGCATATTAATCACAGTTGCTATACGGAGTCAAAACAATCAGAAAATATAAAAGTGCTTAAAAAACTCGAAGCGGAAACAACTCCTGTATAATTCTGTGAAATGTTAACCTCAATTCGTTCGGTACCGAATAGCCAATTGTATTAAAACGTGACAATACTACAGGCATACAAGAGCCTTAGTGATTGAATCATTTTGGTTGACTTGATTTAGGCATGCCCTTTTTTATTCTATTGTAAGTGACTAGCTAGTTAGTCTATTGATATGCGAAGGCAATAAAGGCTCCGTCATCATCCGTTATATGCTCAGGAGGGCTCTGCGATGATATCTAGTATAGGTAAATGTAGTTGTGGACTAATTAAGGTAAAACTTAGCCTGCCCGAAACTTTAGATCAATATAGCCCTAGGTTATGTGACTGTGATTTTTGTACTTCTAAAAATATTTCCTACCTTTCTCACCCTGATGGAGAGTTAGAAATTGAAAGTACAGCAGCTCTTGAAATACAGCAGCAAGGATCGAATCAAGCTAACTTTATAACATGCAATTGTTGTAAATCCGTCATTGCAGCGTCTTTACAGCTAGAAAATAAACTTTTAGGTGCTGTAAACTCAACACTACTAGTCAACTTTTCATTGCTGCAAGAGCCTATTACAGTTTCTCCCAAAACACTGGGAGCAAAAGAAAAAATTGATCGTTGGCAAACCGTTTGGCTTAATATTAAAATCAATGGAAAAAGCCGCATATAACAAATTAAAGCGGAACCGCTAGCAGTTGCTTGGTTCCGCTTCGTTGACATTTTAGCCAACAATTTTAGCCAACAATTTTTTTGCCTCTTAATGGGGCGACGTTGAGGTATAAAATAATTAATTCAACTAAATCAACGATTTTATTACTCCAGTATAGTACAGTAGACGCTTAACTCGATATAGATAATGCCTTTAGTATCCCTGTTTTAGCGGAATTTATAATAAACGAGTTATTTTACATGCTCATTATATTTTTAAAATAGGGGGCACTAGTTTTCTTTATTATTTACTCAAAAAGGACTTAAAAATGAATCACCTTACATATCCACGAGAACGTACTCTTGGAGCTATCACTTTAGTGCTAGGGCTTATAGCATGGTTGGGGTTAATCGTAGGCTCTTTTGGAATAGCTCTAATTATATTAGCACTTGGTTTCCTACTATATTTATTCGTCCAGTCCTCATTAATTGCACATATCAAGGGCAACGGTGTTGAATTATCTGAGAAACAATTTCCCGATTTATATTCACAGTTTATTAGTTGTTGTGATCAACTAGAAATAAAATCACGACCACAAGCATACATCTTAAATGGGAATGGTGGTCTCAATGCTTTCGCAACAAAATTCCTTGGTACACAATATGTAGTTTTAATGACTGATGTTGTCGATGCGATGGATAAACACGATGATGGTGTTAGTTTTTATATTGGTCATGAGCTTGGCCACTTACGTAAGAAACATTTAAGTGGCGGCTTACTACGATGGCCTGTTCTTTGGCTACCATTACTTGGAGCCGCATATTCTCGTGCACGCGAAACTACTTGTGACCGTCATGGGCTAGCTTGTTGTAAATCACCAGAAGGAGCAGCCCGTGCTCTTGCTGCTCTTGCCGCAGGTGTTGAACGTTGGAAAGACCTTAATGTTATTTCATATGTACAACAATCTAATCACTCATCCGCTTTTTGGATGTCATTTCATGAATTAACGGCTGGTTACCCTTGGTTGACTAAGCGTGCTGCACGTGTAATGGATGTCGAGGCTGCTATGCCTAAACGTAGCTTTTTTGCTTATATTTTAGCTGTTTTTGTTCCATTCGCTGGTCGTTTGGGATCAGGATTTGGTGTTTTGATATTGGTATATATCATTGGTGTTTTAGCTGCTATTGCACTCCCTGCGTATCAACAATATACAACTAAAGCTGTGTTGGCGGCGAATATTCTTCATTCACAAGATACGCGTGATGCACTTGGTAACTACTTTGAGAATAATCAAGAAATCCCTGAGTCTTTAACTGCTTTAAATATTAAAGCAGAGTTAATAGATGGCTCTTTGATGACACTCGATACTAATAATATGGCACTTTCTATAAATACAAAAAAAGGAGAACTCATCTTTACACCAGCAGAAGATGAACAAGGTAAAATTATTTGGGACTGTATAAATGGGGAAGGACTCACTCCTGAGCAATTACCTCCTACTTGTATCCGAGTAGAAATTAAATAGAGCTAATTGAGCATAAAATATTAGCCAGTTAAAGCGGGACTAACAGTTTGCTTAGTTTCGCTTCGTTGAACATGAAAGAGTAAAGTGAAATAACTTTAAGCCGTTCAAGAGGGAAAATTTACAGTTGGCTATTTTTACTGTGTTCAATAATTTTATGCTGTTTAATAAGGTTAGCTATTTAAGGAAAATCATGAAATTTTTACCACTTGTTTTTGCAATCTTGATGACAGGGTGCGCAACCACAGATAAAGAAAAAGTAAATTCCCAAGGTCATGCATCTAAGCCAATGACCATTTATGTAAATGATAAAAAAGGTATTGAATCACTGATCTCTAATCAAGCCTTAAAGTCATTTAAAACTGATTATGAAAAAGCATCAAAGCATAAAGCATTTGCTCAATCAGCTAGTGGTTCTTGGAACTGGAAATCTAATAGAACATCTAGCGAACACGCTGTTCTAAGTGCTTTAATCGGCTGTCAGCGAAATAATAAAAAAAGTGAAGACCTTTACCCGTGTAAAGTCATAAATATTGATGGTAAGTGGCTAAATAAATAACCATACAAGTTAATTAATAGGGAAAGCATATAATTGGTTGGTTTCCTCCTCAACATTGGCTCGCTAAAAACTTCCCTTAACAGCGCGTTATATGAAAGGAATTATAAAAAACTATGAGTGCATTCATAATCATTAAGATCCAAGTTCAGGACCCGTCTAAATTAAAAAGCTACCAAGATGTAGCTCCCTCAATTATCGAAAAATATCACGGTAAGCTTATAGTAAGAGGAGGAGAGGTTGTTTCTTTGGAAGGTCCTGATGAAAAAAGGCGAATCGTCATTATAGAATTTCCATCATTAAACGATGCTAAAAATTTTTATTATTCGGATGAATATGAAGAAGCAATTAAACTGCGTAGTGGCATCGCAAAGTTTGACATGATTGCTGTTGACGGAATCACTTAACAGTAAAATATCAAAGCTTCTTTTAATCAGACTAATAACAGCTTGCTCGGCTCCATTTCGTTTCACATTTGATCAAGCTATTCTCACACTTCACGCGACGTTATAGCGCAAAGGTTACCGTTTGTATATTGAACATATATTAGGGCTAATTTCTTTTTTTACTTCCGTAATTGCAGGAGTAATAGGTTTTGGTGGCGGTATGTTATTAATAGCAGTTCTTCCGCTATTTTTAAATCCCAGCTTGATAATCCCAATTCATGGCATTACGCAATTAGCTAGTAATTCATCGCGCATGATTTTTTCTTTAAAACATGTTCAATGGGCACTCCTGCCAAAGTTCCTTGTTGGTTCGCTTATTGGTATTTTATTATTTGGCTTTCTCTTATCAAATATATCAACAAAATATGTACCCATTGGTATTGGCTTGTATATTCTCCTTAACTTATGGAGTACGCACTTCAGCAAATTCATTAAAAAATATGAGAATTATTACCTCATTGGACTTCTTCAAACCGGTTTAGGTCTAATTGTTGGTGCTACTGGACCGTTATCACTGGCAGTGTTAACTAAAGAGCTAAATTCAAAAGATGAAATCATAGCAACTAGTTCAATGTTTATGACGATTAGCCATCTAGCAAAAGTTCCTGTATTCATGGCTATCGGTGTATCGATTTATGGGCACTTTAGTTTATTGATGTATATGGTATGTGGTTCAATTCTTGGATCTTTTATTGGTACAAGAGTAAGATTGGCTTCAAACAATGAGAAGTTAATTTTAGTAATAAAAATTCTATTAAGTGTAATGGCCGTTCGAATGTTGGTTATTGTTATTACGCCATAACGAGCTAGTTAAATAAAGCAAAATTAGATGGCTGTTTTCTTTCTCAATATTTCAATCAATTAATGTCGCCCCTTATTAGGGCGTTATATGCCACTGAGTATTTCCCATGACTATTAGCACAATGCAATTAGGCTTATTAATTTTACTTTTGATGACAATCATTGGAATTATTAGCTATTTTTTAGGTGTACGTAAAACTGATTCTCCTTACAAAGCTTCTGCTTTAGGTTTTGTATTTTCAGTCATTCCTGTTTTAGGCATAATTTATGTCATATATTTACTCTCTAAAGAAGATGTTAAGTGAATATCAATAAATTTTAGCGTTGTTGGTTTAGATGATTTTCCGTCGAATTTAAAGGTAATTTAGTACAAGATAAACAAACGTTGGTATTCTATAATATCGAGATACGTTCTACTGCGTTAAGTAAAAGAACACATTATGAAATCTAAAACCCTCTACGACGTAAAGACTGTTAAATAATGATTAATAAATTTACTATCCCACAAATATTATTAGCACTAGCAATCACTTTTTTAGCTTTTTCTTTAATAAAAATAGCCAACCAAGTTCCCGATATAATCCGTATTATTGATAAAGTTAGCCCGCAAATTGATGATATTGTGGATGAAGTTGAGTTAATAAGAAATGAGGTTAAATTAGTCCGACTTTTAGTGACTATACAGGCGCCAGAAATATTGGCAAGGGTAGATAGTATGTTACCTGTTGTTCAAGAGGTGATAGCTGAAAGCGAACGTTACTCAAGCCAAGTGCCTATAGCACTTAAACAAGTCGAAAAGTTAGCACAAGACATTCAGCAGTTAGAAAAGAGCTTGCCCGATATATTGCAGCGTATAGATGCCGTGATAAATGTTACTAACAATACAGTGAGCGAAGTTGCACTTTGGCGACCTCATTCACGTGAATACTTAACAGAAATAGCGTTGTCTAGAGATAATATCCCTCAATATTTAACACGAGCCGAGCATATTGTTATTGATGCTAAGAGTATCGGGAAAGAAGCAAGTAGCGGGATCGTTTCAGGCTTTTTTAAGGGCGTTATTTCTCTACCGTTTGAAGTGGTGTCAGGCCTTACCGGTATCGTTGATTCGAGCTCTCGCTCTGCTAAAAACTTAACCGCTACGGATGTTAGTTTAATGCAAGAGAAAGTTATTACGTTATTAAATAATGAACATCAAACGAAGACTGTGTGGCAAAATATTGATAGCCGTAATAGAGGGACTATTATTAAGGACAAGCTTATCAGAAAAGGTGAGCAGAATTGTCATTACCTTACTTTCAATAATCACTTTGGCGAAGAAAAAGAGGTACTGAAAGAGCTTATGTGTCTTAATAACGAAGGTTTATGGAACGTGATGTAATACGCTTGTTATTCAAACGACTTAACAATATTTGATCAGGGCTGTAGGGTGATTTATGAGTAGAGACAGTTTTTATTTATAGTAGCCTATTAAAACGATCAGCAATTATATACTCTATAACAACATATAATTGTTATTTTACGATAAAACAATAATTATTTAACTAGGATTTCAAATGGCTAGAGAACAATTTGGTATTTACGCTGAGCCAAACCTACATGGCAATTATTTACTCTTTAATGCTTTAGATGATAAAAATTCTTTTATTAGGGCAGCACTTTCACGATTACCTGCTTTGTTTGAAAATTATGCTGAGCAATTTTCTGAGGCTAACTTAATAGGTGTTGTTGCGATTGGTACCGCTTATTGGGACGAATTTTTTCCAGAAGAAAGACCTAAGTTATTATCTGCTTTTCCTGCTATGGATAGTGAAGATCGCTTAGCCCCAGCCGATAATTATGATATTTATATTGAAATTCGTAGCGACCGTGCAGATGTAAATCATATTGTTTGTAATAAGGTTTGCCAGTTACTCGCCGATAGTGTTGAGCTTGTTGAACAAGTCCAAGCGTTTCGATTTTTAGATGGTCGAGATTTAACCGGTTTTGTTGACGGTACGGAAAATCCGCAGGGTTTACATCGTAAAGACGTCGCTATAGTGAATGAGCAAGATGACATAAATTTTGCTGGCGGTAGTTATTTGCATATACAGCGTTATCAGCACAATTTAACGTTATGGAACTCATTAGCTGAGCACGAGCAAGAAAATGTTTATGGTCGTACTAAGTTAGATAATATTGAATATACCAGTGAAAATAAAGCGCCCAGTGCACATACAATGCGTACAAATTTAAAAGATGATGAGGGTAAAAGTATTGAAATTCTGAGACAGAGCATGCCTTATGGGGATATGAAGCGTAAAGGTTTGTTTTTTGTCTCTTATTGTCACTCGCCGAAACCGTTCGAACTCATATTGAAAAGTATGATTCACGGTGATGAACACGGTAATGTTGACCATCTATTAAAATATACTCAAGCTGAGACTGGCGCCGCTTTTTTTGCACCAAGTTTGAACTTTTTAGCGTTGTTGGCTGCAGAGCAATAGTGCGTTTATTTACTATCTTACTTTAATTGTACGTAGTTAAATGGAGGAGAAAGGTTACCGCTCTTCTATCGAGAAGCAGCATCCCAATTTGGCCATATTAAAAAGGACTTGGGTATATAATACGGTTTATGTTTCATTCGATTTTTGCTAAAGAGGTGTCGTTACCTGTGTAACTTCATGGTAGTTTTCTACCACATAACGACCTTGATTAATTGCTATTTCAGACTCAGGCGCTAATCGACCTAGAGGTAATAAAGCAGGGCCAGTAGGCTCAGCTAGTAAATAGTCGATACCTTGATAATTAATACTTATTTCATCACCTTGTGCAGGAATTGCTATCCCAATAAATGCGTGAGCGTCAATGTAGACTAATACCATGTCAATGCGTGGCATTAGCGCCCTTAATATTGCTGCTGTTAAGGTCATTTTACTATCGCAATCTCCTTGATTTTCCCATAAAACTTTCGTTGGCGGGTTAAAGCCTGCTCCAGAAGAAGTTAACCTTGATTCAAGCGTGCTGTATGGAATGTTTTGTACAAAACCTAAAACATAATTACTTACCTTACGAATATTTTTAATAGAAACTTTTTCTAATATGATGGGTTTTAATGATTTCAAATCGGGAACAGTATCATTTGCTATATCGACATGATTGATCTTGATTCCGCTGACTTGATCGTGGGTGATAAAGTGCTGGTAATAATTATCAGTAAAATATTTGTTGGTCACATCCTGCTCAAGCTGTGTTATTTTTTGATAAGCTTTTGCTACCTTTTTATCATCTCTGCCTTTTACTTCAATAACGTATTTACCATTTACCTGTCGATAAAATACTTGTACACCAGGAATTGGTCGTTGGCGTATTTCTTTTTTTATGTTACGTAAAATGTTTTTTTCGGCAAATGCCGCTTGATAACTTTTTAAATTGCGAAAACGTTGAAATAACGCTTTTTGAGTTAGCGTAAAGCTGAATGTTTGCTGTTCATCCTTATAATCCAACCATTGATAGTTAAAGTGATAATTATTATCTTTTAATGTTTTATTAAAAGATAACTGCTGAGCTTGAGATAGAAAAGGTAATAAAATACCAAATAAAGCTAATGTTAAAGGAAGTAATTTGTTCAGTTTTATTAAATTAAACACTGTTAATGGAGACCTTACTTGTTTCGGTGCAAAACTCATTTCAGCATAAAATAAAAAGTTTTCTATACTGTTTATACGTCTATTTATATTCACATCTTAACGTATAGATAAAGATTAAGATAATTTTTAATAAATACCCAAATAAGCGGATAACATTTGTTTAATTTCCTTTACATTATATTTTAATTAAGTATATTCAAACAGGTGTTTTAATTAATCGTTTGTAATTGTTTATCTATATTAAAAACATTTACATTTTTACTGAATTATTTTAACGAATGAATAAGGAATGCATGTGGCAGAATATAGAGTTCCATTAAAAGATATGAGTTTTGTAATGTATGACGTATTGAAAACTGATGCGTTATGGAAGTCATTACCTAAAATAGCTGAGTATGTTGATCGTGAAACTGTTGATGCGGTGCTACAAGAATGCTCAAAAATAGCTGAACAAGTTATTGCACCACTATCACGTCAAGGTGATGAAGCGGGTGTGATTTTTGACAATGGTAAAGTAACCACCGCACCTGGTTATAAAGAAGCATTTGCTACTTATGCTGAAGGCGGTTGGGCAGCACTTGGCGGCGTACCTGAATACGGCGGAATGGGCATGCCCAAAATGGTTACCGCTTTCCATGAAGAAATGCTTTGTTCAGCAGATATTTCTTTTTCTCTATTTCCAGGTTTAACAGCAGGCGCAGGGGTATCAATAGCAAAACATGCCAGTGAAGAAATTAAACAACGTTACCTTACTCGTATGTATGCTGGCGAATGGACGGGGGCAATGTGTTTAACTGAATCACATTCCGGTACAGATTTAGGCTTAATTCGTACTAAAGCTATTCCTCAAGAAGACGGTAGCTATAGCATTACAGGTAACAAAATATTTATCACCGCTGGTGAGCACGATCTCGTTGAGAATATCGTTCATTTAGTTTTAGCTAAATTACCTGATGCGCCAGCGGGACCTCGTGGCATTTCATTATTTGTTGTCCCAAAATTCAAAGTTAATGAGGATGAAAGCTTAGGCGAGCAAAATAACGTAAGTTGTGGTTCTATTGAGCATAAAATGGGTATCCATGCCTCAGCAACATGTGTCATGAATTTTGATGGTGCTGAAGGTTTTTTAGTGGGTGAGTTAAACAAAGGTTTAGCCTGTATGTTTACCATGATGAATTTTGAACGTGTTGGCGTGGGCATCCAAGGTATTGGTGCTGGTGTGCGTTCATATCAAAATGCTTTAGAGTACGCGAAAGATCGCATACAAGGTCGAGCCTTAACGGGGGCTAAGAGCCCAGAAAAAGAAGCTGATTCTATCATGGTACATGGCGACGTTCGCCGTATGTTATTAAATATGAAAGCATTAAACGAAGGTTCACGTGCACTTTCATCTTATATTGCTATGCAACTTGATATTAGCTCATACGGCGAAGGCGAAGCGCAAGTAAAAGCAGAGTCGTTAGCGGCATTGATGACACCACTTGCTAAAGCGTTCTTCACTGATATGGGCTTTGACAGTACTGTTGCAGGTCAGCAAGTCTTTGGTGGACACGGTTATATTCGTGAATGGGGCCAAGAACAGTTAGTTCGAGATGCACGTATTGCTCAAATTTATGAAGGAACTAACGGAATTCAAGCAATGGATTTACTCGCGCGTAAAGTTGCGGGTAGTAAAGGTCAAATGATGCAATTGTTTTTAGATGAAGTGAATACTTACATTACAGAAACGGATGCTGAAAATATGAAAGAGTTTATTACTCCTCTAGCAAAAGCTACAGAAAATTTAGCCGAGTTAACTCGCTACTTACTTACCGCGGCGGCTAAAAACCCGAATGAATTAGGCGCATCTGCTAATGATTATTTACATGTGTTTGGCTACACGGCTATGGCATTTATGTGGGCTAGAATGGCAGAAGCCGCGTTAGACAAGCAAGATAGCGGTGATGACTTCTACCAAAGTAAAGTGCGTACCGCACGTTATTATTTTGCTCGTTTATTACCTCGTATTCACTCCCTTACTGCTTCGGCAAAATCAGGTTGTAATACCTTGTTTGATATTGAAGACGAGTTATTCTAATTTAGTGTAATTGATATTGTTGCCCAAAGAAATTTTCTTATTGGGCAAACTAAAACCTAGCAATTTTTGCTAGGTTTTTTTATGCATAGAGTAAAAGCACTTTAACGGCATAACTGATTTGAAACGTTGTAGATTAAATGTAAAAGGCAATGTAAAAGGGGTCGGTGACACTTGATAGTTATTCTCATTTACTAAACTTATTCTAACTTATTCTGCCACCCATAATAACTTGTAAATATTTCAATCGTGAAAATAAAGAATCGAGTGAATCAAGGGAAATATTTCTATATAAACAGCTCAATTTTCAGTGCTATTATTGTTGTAAGTTAACATGGGTGGCATGATGATTTTTTTAGAGATTCAAGTATGGTCATCGAGTTCTTATAGGTCGTGATTGGCAGCAGTTAAAATTGCTAGAATTGGAATGTATAACTAAATGTATGGGCGTGTATGGCAAATAAAACAGTGGATAAAACCCTTTGCATATTCTCATGCATCGC
>JAWSUX010000253.1:0-2062 GCA_033852215.1 Colwellia sp.
GCGATTGCTTGGGCGACAAAAAAGAGTATTCAGTGTATTCAACAAGAGCAATGGCGACGTGATAAAATAGTCGAGTTAAGTGCTCTTTTTAAACAGTTACTGTCACCCAATATAAATTTATTACCAACGCAATCCTCAATTCATGCCATAATTGTAGGTGATGAAAAATTAGCACTAGAAACAAGTGAAAAATTAAAACAAAAAGGGATTTGGCTTACCGCGATTAGACCACCAACCGTTGCAACCAATAGCTCTAGGTTACGTGTTACTATTTGCTCCAATCATAATAAGAACGATATCATAAACTTAGCTAAAAACTTAAATGAGGCACTGGGCTAATGGCGGCAACAGAAAAAGACTTATTAACACGCGTTAATATAGCGAAAACTTTTGGCTCTGCCAGTCAATCATATGATGTTTCTGCTCGTTTGCAGCGTTTTTCAGGCAAACATATTATGCCTTGGTTACCAAATAAACATGATTTAACCGTGTTAGATTTAGGCTCAGGCACTGGTTTTTTTACCGACCTTTTAGCCAGTTCATATCAACACGTTATCGGTTTAGATATCTCAAATGAAATGTTAAATTTTGCTAAAAAAAATCGAAACAAAAATATTCTTTGGTTAGAAGCTGATGCGCATAAAATTCCGTTACAAGATAATTCTATTGATTTTATTTATTCAAATTTAGTTATTCAGTGGTTTGATCCACTTGATAGCGCTATAAAAGAAATATTCAGAGTATTAAAACCCGGTGGACATCTTATTTTTACCACGTTGGTTGATGGTACATTGCATGAATTAAAATCATCTTGGCAGCAGGTTGATGATGATCAGCACGTAATCGACTTTAAAACCGTTACTGAATTAAACCAATCTTTTAATCTTAATGCAGAGAAAGGCAGTAACGATATTCATTGCACAATGATTGAACAAAAGTGCCAAGATATAGTGCTTGAATACCAAAATGTTATTCACCTAGCGCGAGAATTAAAAGGTTTGGGTGCAAATCATTTAGCAAATAAGAAGAATCGAGGCCTGTCGGGTAAAGATAAGTGGCTTAAAATGACAGAGCACTATCAAGACTTTCTTGAGCCGAGCGGTATTTACCCTGCCACGTATCGCTTGTTTTCGGGTTTAGTCGTTAAGCTAAACTAATAAATAAGTTGAATTTAATTATTAAAGGTAAGCAACTTACTCTGTATTACAGCAAGAAATTAACGACTCTCCTATGAAAAAATTATTTATTACGGCAACAGATACCGATGCGGGTAAAACTTTTGTTAGTTGTGCATTAATACAGGCATTACTAACGCAACAAGACCGTAAAAAAATTACAGTAGCCGCGTTTAAACCTATAGCGGCAGGCTGTGAATTAATTAATAAGCAATTGATTAATGAAGATGCAAAATTACTAAGCCAATATGCAAATTGTGGACAAAGCATTACAGAAATCAACCCTATTGCTTTTCTTGAGCCGATTGCGCCGCATATTGCCGCGAAAAAAAATGATCAGAGCATTCTTGTTAATGATATTGAACAGCACTTTACAACGGTTAGCGCGTTAAAGCCTAACTTTATTGTTATTGAAGGTGCTGGTGGCTGGCGTTTACCTTTAGGGACGTTTCAAAACCGACAACAGTTCATGTCTGATTTTGCTAAAAATGCCAAGCTTGATGTTGTGTTAGTGGTTAATATGAAATTAGGCTGCTTAAATCATGCTTTATTAACCTATGAAGTAATTAAAGCAGATGGTTTGCGCTGTATTGCTTGGGTTGCCAATTGTGCTACCGCTGAGCCGATGAATAATTTAGCTCAAAATATTGAAGAGCTAAGCCAGTTACTTCCTATCCCAATGATAGCGCAGCTTAATTATTTACCATCAAAAAATAAACAAGGTGAAACACTTACGCTGGCAGACAAGATTTCTTTTGCTGCTAAGCAAATAAATATCACACCACTACTTGGTAACTAACCAAAACACTAACGAGTAATTTTGTTTAGCACCTCAGTGCAAATTAATAAGCGTGAGCCTTCACGTTTTTCTTCTATACCAATATAAC
>JAWSUX010000254.1:0-6758 GCA_033852215.1 Colwellia sp.
ATGCGATCATAATAACTTTTAGCAAGTTTCGCATCGGTTACCGGTGGTACTAAATTTGGCATAATAATAGCGCGACCAAAATAACGGCTAATATCGCTGACGGTATTTTTTAATACGTCACCATCGCGTAAATGTACATGCCAATCATCTGGGCGGGCAATTGTTAAGGTGTTTACTTGATTTGTCATGAGAATGAATCCAATTTGGGTGATATTACAACAGAATCATAGCCAAGCTAATAACCTGTTGATAAATTTATATATAATTTATTTACATGTGATGAATAACGGTAACACGTAACCTTAACCAGTGTTGTTATTCTGTTATTTCTTCATTTTTATTCGTATTAGCATTAATTAAAGCTAATAATTGCTCTTTTAAATTAGGAGGGACTTTATAAATGGTTAACGAATCATTGTGCTGATTATACACAACATCTTCACCAAAATGACTACGTTCAAAACTAAGACTTATACCGCCACCGTAACCTGAATATTTAGTGATTTTATTGATTACGGCTTGTTCATGAGGAAACGAATCCTCTAGAGGGTATGACTGTGTTTGACAAAATTGATAAAAGTCTTGCTCGGTGCCAGCACTTTCAATGACCTTGCCTAACTCTTGAACTGAAACATCCTGTGAACTCGCTTTTTGCTCTTTACAGTAACTGAGTAAATCTTTACGTGTTTGTTGTTTTTCACTGGCGTCCAACTGATTAACAGCAACATAGTCTTCTACCGCTTGCACTAATGTTTGTGTTTGCTCTTTCGCATTTAAACCTTCTTCACAGCCAAGAAAATCCAGAAAGAAATCAGAGACTTTACGCCCTGCACGCCCTTTTATAAAAGATATATAACGATTACCACTAGGATTATCCTGATAATCAAATAAATCTATCCTTGCAGCAAGTTGTATCTTACCGGTATCAAGATGCTGCGCGGCAGAGATATTTAAATCTCCATCAACAGAATAATGCTCCGATACAGGGATCACAGCCACTAATAAATAGCGCCCGCCCATATATTCATAATGGCAAACAACTAAATAACCCGTTTCAGATAAATCATACTTTTCAATTTCATTTTTCAATACATTAGCTGCTTGCGTACTAAAATCATAAAAGCTCTGCTGCTTGGTAATATAACTTTCCATTAGGTCAATAAAGCGAGCATTATCACCTTCGCTCGGCATAGCAGAAAAGCTGCCGTAAGCTTTGCTACCTTTCGCATTATAAATGGCATGTAAACCATCAACGAAATTCGTTACTTTCTGTTCATCTTGTGCTGAAACAGTGTCATTACCAGCATTAGCTGAAAATAAGGTTTCTGCCCCTAAGCGCAATACAACTTCACCCGTTTCTTCTTTCTTGGTTAAAAAATGCAGTGCGATATTAGTAATGATTAAGCTCATATGATTTAAATTGCTCTGTTATGTGATTGTTTTATTTATACTGCTATATATTAAATTGTGCAGGCATTTGATAAGCTAGATGAATTAAATCCATCATCAGTGAAAACACCTATTATGCCTATTGTATCTAAATATTCGAATGAACGTGTAGAAAAAATTATTAAAGATTTACTAGACGTCTTAGTAACAGAACAAGCAACGCCTGATTTAGCCTTAATGTGCCTAGGTAATGCTGTAACCAACGTGATAAAGCAATTACCTGAAAAACAACGCGCAGCTGTTGTACATAACTTTATGGGTGCTTTAAAACAATCTATTTAACTTTATTTCTAATGTTATATTTTCATTAGATTAATTAGCCTATTAAATAACGCGTCATTATCGTCATTTTTATAAAAAGAATATGACGATAATGACTCGTTACACCTTAAAGAAGATTAAAACCCAATGGTTGCTTTCGATACAAAAAGCTATAGCAAAAAACTATTACATTTGATCAGTTGGAGCCATTGGTTCACTTTTTTCAACATTATTGCTGCTATCGCACTCTCCTCTTATTATCTATTCAGTGAAGCAGCACCTGCAACACTACTTGGTCAGGTATATTTAATAACCACTTGGGTGAGTCATATTGGTTTTTTAACCTTTATTAGCTTTGTTTTAATTTTATTCCCGCTGACCCTAGTGCTACCTCATACTAAATTTATCCGTACTAGTGGTTCAATAATATTTACTCTAGGTTTATTGTTACTGCTATTAGACGGCTTTATCTATAGCCGATTGGGTTATCATTTAAATGCATCATCTCGTGCACAAATTATTGAATTAATAAAAGATATAGCACTTGAAAACACATTATTTTATGTTGTTAGTGGTGCGTTAGCTATTATTGTTTTAGCCTTTGAGTTTACGATAAGTAATTATGCTTGGAAGCACTTAAAACAGTTACAAAAAACCGTTTTTGCACGTTTTGTGATTTTTGCTTTAGTCATTTCATTCTTTTTTAGCCACTTAACCCATATATGGGCTGACGCTAATCTTGATTATGATATTTTACGCCAAGATACCGTATTACCCCTATCTTATCCTGCGACAGCAAAAACCTTATTAACTAAATACGGTTTATTTAATATTGAAGATTACATTGAGCGTAAAAATAGCCCTTTATCTTTTCACCAAGCCATCCCTACTTATCCACAACTAGATGCTTCTTATTGTAAAACTTATAGCAATAAACAACAAAAACAATCAGTGTTCATAGTATTAACTGAGCAACAAATTTCATTAGCACAAATACAGCAGTTTATTCACCGTGCGAGTACTGATAGCGTGCAATTAACTAACAACGTTGACACGGGGTTAACTGATGATGCTTGGTTTAATTTATTATATTCATTACCGAGTATTTATCAGCAGGGAATTTTAGCGCAAGGTAACAAACCTTTTTTATTTCAAGCGATAAAACAACATGGATTAACCAGTAGTTTAACGGTAATTAGCGCAATAGATGGTGATGATAGTACTAATGAACCCCTTTCGGTTGTAACAGCATCTGACTCAGAGAGCTTTCCATGGTTTGAGCGCTTATTTGCACAAAAAAATCAGTTAAATGATGTCTCCTCTTTATTATTTGCGAATCAATTAAACGATAAAAAACCTGGTTTGCATGTGATTTATTTTAAGCAAAATGTAAATGAAATTAGCCCTAGTGAGACTAATAGCCAATATCAATTTGAATTATTTGTTGATGCTTTATTGCTTGCACAAAAACAAAAATCACAGCAAGACATCATTTGGATAAGCTCACTGGGTAATCAAAGCAGTGATACTCGCCTATCAACTAAACAAGCACTACTTATTGCCCCTAACACGCTTGTTGGTGAAAAAATTAAACATAAAACACTTCATTACAATACCAGTAGCATGGATTTACAAAGCACGTTAATGACACATTGGTTACACTGTGATGTTGATTCAGCAAGCTACAGTAATGGCAGCAATTTATTAACGTTAAAGAAAGACAGGGTTATTGCAAATACCAGTGAAGAAGGTCTGATGGTATTTACTAAAGATAAATCAGTGCTTATTGATCAAAATGGCAACTTTCAAAGTTACTCAAGTCAATTAGCTGCCCCGATCACCGTAAATGCAGACTTCCCCTTAATGATTGATGGCGTACATTTTATTAAGCGTTTTAGTAGCCAGCAAAAACAAGAAACAAAATAGAGCTGCATAATAGTTAGTCAATTAAGTGAGTAAAAGTAACTATTGTCTTAAAAGCGCTTGTAATCAAAAGAGAAACCATTAATATAAGCAGCGCAAAGCATAGGTGATAAGTACTCCCTCGTTACTTAATATAATCATCGCTTAGCATATCGGGGTATAGCGCAGCTTGGTAGCGCGTGCGTCTGGGGGACGTGAGGTCGCAAGTTCGAATCTTGCTACTCCGACCATATTATAGAATTGAGATGTCCTCTGGCGTCTTTTTTTGTGCCTAAATAATAGTTAACGCATAGAGTTATAAGGTTTTTAAAAGCCTTTATGCCATTGTATGCCACAGCTATTATTTAGCCTGTTTTTATCTCTCACTAAGCAACTTGAAAAAGAAATACCGTTCACCTTAAGTGAACGGTATTCCAAATACGAGTGCTTTTAAATGCATTAATAAATACTTAACTTATTGTTTCTTAGTTTGGCTGGAGGCTAAGGCAATAAGAGCTAATCCAACAATGGCAAGTGTTGAGGGCTCTGGGATACTATTATTACTACCTACACCAAAGCTAGCTAACTCAGTATAATATGTTCCTTCGAGGCTAAAGTTAGTACCCCAGTAAAATGAGACAATTCCATCTGTTGATGAGGTATCAAATATATCATTTGTCCACGAATAAGTAATTGTTCTTGCACCACCAGTTATTGCGCCAGCAATGGAACTACCATAACTAGACCAAGATCCATTCTATTCTAACCCCCACTTACCTGTGTAACCACTACTAGTTATGTTCATATTAGAAAAAACACTTTGACTGATCGTATTAGGGTTAACCCCAAAATTAACACAACCAGTACATAAACTATCGGAATAGCCCACAGTGAAGAACCTTTGACGATCAGCGGTTGTTGGTGCGGTATAACCAGTGAGATCACCATCAACAGTAAATGAAATACTGTTACTGCTAACAATAATATCGGTGAATATTAATGTCGCATTTGCATTAGAGAATACTAATAACAAACTAAAAAGAACTACTAACTTAGATGAAGTAAAATTTTTCATTTTAACGCCTCTTTTTAAGTTGAGTTTTATATTTTATCGTATTAGTAAGTGCATTAATTATACCGATATAAAAGACCTATAAATATCAGTCGGTTACTTTTGTTTTATTATTGTCTTGCAATATTGTGTAAAATAAACTGACAATACACATAATTTTAGCTTCATTGGCTTAATAACTTATTACATTAGGTGAATATATAGAGCCCCTTCCATTTATTACTTAACGTTATTTGAACCAGACTTTACCACCAATCATCTTAAATGCAGGTATGCCTTTAACTAAGACATCACGAGCAAAAACTTTCTCACATTGCGGACATTGACAAGGCAAGTTGGTAAAGTCTTTTGAAATACGCTCTTTAAAACATTTAACTAAAGCCCCCTTACCTCCTTTTCGATATTTGAACAATTGCGCATTACATTGCTTACAAAAAATATCAACGGTTTTACTTGGACCTTTCTTATTCGGTTTTGCCATGGAGTTATTTATTAGTTTTTGGGGTAGCTTTAGTTATGTTTTTAGCGATGCCAAGTGACTCAAGGTTGTTTGCCATGTCTTCTGCTGCAGTTTTAGGTGAAATGTCTTCATCTATTTTAATTATATTTCCTTGCTTTGAAATATAAAAAGTAACACGGCTGGCGACACGAAAAATATTTAATACGTCGTACGCTTTTGCAATTGCTTTGCTAGGATCACTAAGCATAGGAAAATCAGCACCTGTTTTTATTGCAAAAGCACGATTGTCATTTAAAGGGTCAACACTAAGCATAAAATAACTGACATCATATTCTCGGATCAAATGTCCTTTCTCTGTTAAAGATTTACATTCAATAGTACAACCACGAGTATTTGCCATTGGATACCATGCAAGTACTACAGCTTGCTTTCCTCGGTAATCTTTAAGTTGATAAAAATCACCATTCGTTGCCTGTAAATTGAAATTAGGCGCTTGTATTCCAATACCGAGTTCAGTCGCAGATACAGAGAAACTAATAATCCCCAATAATGCATATAACAACGGCTTAACTTTACTCATGATGATCTACTCTCTGTGTTTCTAATGTTAATTACGCAACTTACTTAGTGTACGTTTTTAAATTGCTTAGGTAATAAAAATTCTAGCATAAATGAACATTACTCTTTTAGATTAGGATATTTTTTATTAATGTTTTATAAAAACATAAGTAACTTATGACAACAACATAGCCATAAATTAGTCTTTATAAAACTTGTTTAATTTATTATCAACATACTGTTTTTTCTAGGTATGAAGACTTACTTTTACCTTGTTATAGAAAAACCTTTAAGACACATCACAATAAAAACATAACCCTAGAGTGATTAATTCCACGGATCTTTCATCAATTAATTTTAAATCTACCTATTTTTTAAATTTCATGGTGAACAGAAGTATGTACAGATATATCTATCGATCAATAATAGTGAATAGTCACAAACATATCACACGGAGTTATCGGGGTTGGTGGCGCCACCACCTACAGGGTTATCAGAGTTGTTGCTTTTGTGTTTTTAGGGTTTTCGGGGTTATGGTTTGATTGCAACAAAGGGTTTCTGGGGTTATAGTAATTTTGATGGTTAAAATCAATTTAGGGGATGAAAATGAAGTATGCCGTTATCTTTATGTTAAGAGATAAATCGACTATTTATGACGTGTCGGTACCTGACTTGCCAGGCTGTTTAATACAAGCAGAAAAGTTAGATGAAGGAATGGAAAAAATCACTGAGGCAATACAAGCACACTTAACTATTTTGGCTGAGTATGGCGAGAAAGTGCCAAATGCATTAAGCATCGAACATCATCGAAAAAATTATGCCGTAGCAAACCCATACACTTTTTCACAAGCCTTCTGGGCAGTGATCAATATTGATATAACGCCCTACTTAGGTAAAAGTCATAAAATTAATGTGACACTTCCTGAATTATTGATCGCACAAATAGATGACAAGGTAAGTAAATCAATTGACTATAAAACCCGATCAGGTTTTATTGCCAGCGCTTGTTTGGCTGAATTACAAAAATAATACTGGTTATATTGGTATAGAAGAAAA
>JAWSUX010000255.1:0-10468 GCA_033852215.1 Colwellia sp.
TCGGCATCATGGTATTACGCACCCTTAACTTAATCAAAGAAAGTTCAGGTAATTTAAATAAAATTAAACGTATTTCAGGACCATATTTTACAAGCGGTATTATAAGTAATTTTGATATGTCTTTTATCAGGTTTGAGTGTGGCAATGCAGAGGATGCTAAGTTTGATTCATGCCATTTTAAAAATGTAGAATTTGAAGGGATGTGGATGTTAGATATAAATTTTGACAATTGTATTTTTGAAAATTGTCGGTTTTATGATGTGACTGGTTATGGTTTACAGGCTAAAGGGTGTACCTTTAACAATACTAAATTTCTAGGAGTGAACTTTTCAGAAGCAGTTTTTTTAGATTGTTCATTTGTTAATGTGGTATTTTCTTCTGATAACATTGGCACCTGTTCAGATTTATTAGGTTCTGTGTTTATAGGTTCAGTAATCGATAATTTAGTCTTTAAATGTGTAGATACAGATGAAAAAACCCAACTCCCTAAAAAGAATAAAAAGAAAAAAAATAAGAAGAAGCACTAATAGAAAATAACGGGGAATGTTAAAAGTTATTCTGCCACCCATAATAAAAAATGGCTGATGCTAAAAGAAATGGTGCTACAAAAAAAGAAAAAATTCAAATACAAAAGCAAATAGACCATTTTAAGGATAAAGTTGATTTTACTGGTGAAAATCACTCTATGAAACCTAAAAGATAACAAGAAGGTGTTTTATGAACGGTGTTTGGGTACCCAATATCTCAATAGGGGATTTCTATTTTGATAAAGCTATAGATATAAAGCTACTACCATTTGATGTGAAAAAAATTAAATCAGCCAGCACAGAGGAGCCGTGGTGTCGTTACGAAATTATTGGTAGTCGTACTCGCTTCTCTATAGAAAACGGGGAGTTGATTTCTGTTGAATGTACAGAACAGTTTATATATAAAAAAATTAATTTAATTGGCTTAAAACACACTGAAGTATTGAAAATATTTGATAAATACCTAGTTCTAGAAGGTGATTGGGGAGAGGAAAAAGAATATAGCTGTGATGAATTAAGCATACTCATTTGGGAAAGTGATGATGTGGTAGAGTCTATTTCAGTCTCTTAAAAATTAACGAATTAACGGGGACGTATATGGACGCTCCTCTGATGTCAAAGCGAGCTTAAATAAAATATAAGCAAATCACTTATATTTTACATTGGTTGAATCTCAAAATTGTAATTCCATTGTTTTTGATGACAGGCGCAATCGCTTGTTTGAGTTATTCTGCAAAAAAAAAATGGGCTGATAGAGCATTTGAGAGGTAGATATGAACGTTTATTTGTTAGAGCACTTGATGCTCTATTCTGATTATGAAGATACAAAATTCATTGGTGTTTTTTCATCTAAGGCAAAAGCAGAAAAAGCTATTCATGAGTTAATTGAGCAGCCTGGGTTTTGTAACGCCCCTGAAATTATTGATCCAGGAGTTGATGATAACAAGTCAGGATTTATCATTGATAAGTGGTATGTAGATAAAGCTACATGGGAAGAAGGTTTTGGTTAGAAGTTATTCTGCCACCCATAATAACTTGTGTAAAAGGTGTCGGTGACACTTGAGGTTTATTCTCATTTACTAATAGTTCTCAAGTATCAGAACAAATTTAAAATACCTTAAAAAGGAGAGGATAACTTTGTTTCAACCCGCACCGAATACGATAACGGCATAAGAGATTACAATATCCTATATTTAAGGGCAGAAAATTTATTTTCTGCCCTTTTTTTTGGATTAGCAAACACAAAAGGTCACAAAACCCCACAAATTCATCAACTTCTTCGAACACTGCATTTTCACTGGCATTATAGCCAGTATCAGTATGGCTGTTTTTCATTTTCGTTACTTGACATACCCTTGCTTATTTCACTAAACTGTATCAATGTGGAAAAAAGTGGTGAATTGTGGATCTTAGCATTTGTTAATCATTCATCGTTCGTTAAATAAACAATAATCGTTGCGAATAAAATAATATTTATGTTTAGAGGCACTAGCGCTATTACGCTTGACAGTAAAAATAGGATCACGATGCCAACCAAGTATCGTGAAGAGCTATTGACTGATTGCCAAGGAAAAATGATTTGCACGGTTGATATTCAACACGCTTGTTTATTACTTTATCCACTACCCGAGTGGGAAGAAATAGAATTAACGTTAGCGAACTTATCAAGTACAAATCCACAAGAGCGTTTATTCAAACAAATAATATTGGGTAATGCCAGTGATTGCATTATGGATAAAAATGGTCGTTTGTTGATTAATGGACCATTAAGGCAACATGCTAATTTAGACAAAAACGTGATGTTAGTTGGCCAATTAAATAAGTTTGAAATTTGGCATGAAAGTGCATGGCAAGCACAAATGCAGCAAGGAATTAGTCAAATACAATCAGGTGAAATTGAATTAACAGATCGTTTACTCGACTTGTCTTTATAAAGTAGTTATGTGGGATGCACCTCAGCATAAATTTAAAATTTAGGGCTATAAAAATAATAATATGGAATACGATACTTCACATATTTCGGTATTGCTTAATGAAGCGGTTGACGGTTTAGCGATTGACGGTGACGGCTGTTATGTTGACTGTACTTTTGGTCGTGGTGGACACTCAACATTAATTTTATCTAAATTATCTGATAAAGGTCGCCTTATTGCTATTGACCGCGATCCGAGTGCGATTACCGCAGCAGAAAAATTCAAAGACGACTCACGCTTTCTTATCGAACATCAAGGGTTTTCCCATTTAGCTGATATTGCGGAAAAACATAATGTAACCGAAAAAGTGAACGGTATCTTACTTGATTTGGGCGTATCTTCTCCGCAGCTTGATGAAGCCGATCGTGGTTTCAGCTTTATGAAAGACGGTCCCCTAGATATGCGTATGGATACTAGCCGAGGCCAAACGGCAGCACAGTGGTTGGCTATAGCCGATGTTGAAGACATTACTTGGGTATTAAGAACATTTGGTGAAGAAAAACATGCTTGGCGTATTGCCAATGCCATTGTTGATAGTCGTGATGAAAATCCGCTTACACGTACCAGTGAATTAGCAAAATTAATTAAAACAACAGCACCTCAACGAGAAATAAAAAAACACCCTGCAACGAGAAGTTTTCAAGCTATTCGCATGTATATCAATAGTGAATTAGAGCAAATTGAAAAAGCGTTGGCGGCTTCTCTTGAAATACTCGCGGAGGGAGGGCGTTTAGTGGTTATTAGCTTTCATTCACTAGAAGATAGATTAGTAAAACAGTTTATGAAAAAGCATTCCCAAGGAAAGCAGGTGCCACGTGGTTTACCAATCAGTGAAACCGAGTTAAATAAAGGTAAAAAATTCATGCTGATAGGCCGTAAATTAAAACCAAGTAAAACTGAGGTGGAAGAAAATTCTCGTTCACGAAGTTCTGTATTACGTATAGCAGAACGTTTACCAAGAGTTAGTGATTAATTTAGCTAGGCAAGTTCCATGACAGTACGTAGAACCGCTTTAGTTTTTGATATATGGCATGACATTATTCGTAATAGTTTTACTTATGTTGTTTTGCTGAGTGTCCTGCTATCAGCTTTTTCCGTTATTTATTATAGTCATGTGAATAGGCAAGCTACCAGCGAATTAGAAGTGTTATTAACGAAAAAAGATGAGCTGAATATTGAATGGCGTAATTTATTATTAGAGCAAAATAGCTTAGCTGAACATAGTGCAATTGAGAGTAAAGCTAAAAAACTATTAAAGATGAAGAGACCTGATGCGACTTCAGAAATTATTATTAATTTGCCCTGATTTGAATAAATAGTTATGAGAGAAAGTTTACTTAAAGCTTACTAATAGAAAACGATCAACTAAAGCAATAGCGAGCAGCGGTGTGACCAAAAAAAATAACAATAACAATAACCAAAGTAATACAGCCCCGTGGCGGTATTATTTGGTGCTGTCTGTTATTGCATTAATTTATTTGGCTTTGATGGCGCGCAGTGCTTATATTCAGGTTGTTGAACCTGAAATGTTGAAAAAACAGGGTGATATGCGTTCTTTACGTGTATTAGAAAACACCGTGCAGCGGGGCTCAGTTCTTGACAGAAATGGTGCCGAGCTTGCTATCAGCGTACCTGTGGAAACTGTTTGGGCTGACCCAAAAATTATTATGGATAATAATGCGCTTGCCATGACGGAACATTGGCAAGCGTTGGCCGACGTACTTGATCAAGACTTAAACAAACTAACCGCTCGGGTTATTAAACATCCAAGAAAGCGCTTTGTTTATCTTGAGCGAAAGATATCTCCTGCCATCGCTAATTATATTAAAGAATTAAAAATTCCGGGCATTCACTTACGTAAAGAATCTAAACGCTTTTACCCAGCAGGCGAGATCAGTGCGCATCTTATTGGTTTTACTAATGTCGATGATAAGGGCATTGAAGGCATAGAGCGTATGTATGATCAGCAACTTACAGGTAAAGGCGGTGCTAAACGTTTTAGAAAAGATGCTAAAGGACGTAAAATTGAAATTATTTCAGTGGAAGTTGCTGAGCAAGCACAAGATGTGACGTTAAGTATTGACCAACGTATTCAAGCGATTGCTTATAAAGAATTAAAAGGTGCCGTGCAGGCATTTAAAGCCACTTCAGGCTCAGTGGTTGTGGCAAATATTCATACGGGTGAAATATTAGCGATAACTAATAGCCCATCGTATAACCCGAATAATCGTCGCAATACCGCTATTCATCGTTTCCGTAATCGCGCTATTACCGATATTTACGAGCCCGGTTCAACCATGAAACCTTTAACGGCTATGGCAGCGTTAGAATTTGGCTCAGTAGAGCCAAACTCCATAATTAATACGAGCCCTGGTTGGATGCGTTTAGGTGGTAGACGAGTGAGTGATCCCATCAATCGTGGCAAACTTTCAATCGAAGAAATTCTTATTACTTCCTCAAATATGGGTACTACTAAACTTGCTTTGTCAGTGCCGAAAGATTACCTATTAGATAAATTTTTTGACGTGGGTTTTGGCGAAAATACAGGCACTGATTTAGTCGGTGAAAGTAGCGGTATGATGCACGATAGACCGCGTTGGTCGCAATTTGAATTGGCTACTTTGTCGTGGGGAGCAGGTCTTGCGATTACACCAATGCAATTAACTCGTTTCTATATGGCATTAGCAAATGGTGGTATTAAGCGTAAGTTATCCATTATTAAACAAGACAGTAAGTTAACTCAAGATTTTGATGATGATACTCAGCATAAAGCAGAACGTATATTCTCTGAAAAAAGCAGCGTAGCGGTTGTAAATATGTTGGAAGCTGTTGTTGATGAGCATGTACCAAGAGCTAAAGTATCAGGGTATCGAGTCGGTGGCAAAACGGGTACCTCAATTAAAGCCGTTGCAGGCGGTTATGGTAATGATTATGTCGCTTTATTTGCTGGGATAGCACCTATTTCTAAACCTGAAATTGTTGTTGTTGTTGTCATTAATGAACCAAGCGGTGACTTGTATCATGGTGGCGAAGTTGCAGCACCGGTATTTTCTCGGGTGATGAAAGGTGCACTTCGTGTTTTAAATATTGCCCCAGATGCGGCGAATAAAAGAGTCGCGAATAATAAGTTACAAGCAGCAGGAGCAGATGATGTCTAAGCCTGTTACTGCAAACATAATCAAGGTATTAGAAGGCTTTTCTATTCATTGTTCTGATAAGGCTAATCTAACGAATGATCTAAATAATAATACCGGTGATCTCGTTAACGATAGTCGCCTTGTCGCTGTTGGTGATATATTCTGTGCAATTTTAGGTCATCAGCAAGATGGTCGCGATTACATTAATAAGGCCATAAATAAAGGTGCTAAGTTAGTACTTGCTGATTGTGAAAGCATTGAGCAACACGGTGAAACATCTTCTATTGAAGATGTATTAATCATTAACTTCTACCAACTTAACCTGCAGCTATTTAAGTTGGCTAAGGCTTATTATCAAAACCCACAAGCCAGTATGACCATGATAGGTATTACAGGCACAAACGGTAAAACCACTACCAGTCAATTAATTGCGCAAATGTTCAGCGCTCATAATCAACCTTGCGCCGTTATCGGTACTAATGGTGCGGGTAAAGTCACTCAGTTAACACCGTTAGAAAATACTACGCCGAGTGCAAGTGAGTTACATCAATTATTTTATCAATTTCATCATGAAAAGATTACGCATGTTGCTATGGAGGTTTCTTCTCATGCACTTGTACAAGGTCGAGTGAACGGTGATTTATTTGATATTGCCGTTTTTACTAACCTGAGCCGCGATCATTTGGATTATCACAAAACCATGGCCAGTTATGCGAAAGCTAAAAAGGCTTTGTTTACGGGCAGTGATAAGCAAGTAGCCGTACTTAATTTTGATGATGAACAGGTTAAAAGTTGGCTGTTAGCAGAAACAACAAAAACTATTACCGCCAACAATAGCTGGCTTTATGGTCAAGATAATACCCTATTACAATACGAAAAATTCGTTTGTGCGCAAGATATCCAACATCATCAGCAAGGTGTTAGCTTTACACTGATTAGTCATTTAGGTGAAGTGATTATTGAAAGTCCGTTATTAGGTGATTTCAATATAGAAAACCTACTTGCTGCTATCTGCGTCTTACTTATTGAAGGTGTTGAGCTTACTTGCATTGTAAACTTAGCCCAACAAATAAAGGCCGTTGCTGGGCGAATGGAAGCAACGGCTTTACTAGATTTACCCACGGCGGTTGTTGATTATGCTCATACCCCTGATGCATTAGAAAAAGCGTTACAAGCTTGTCGTCAACATTGTCAGGGTGAGCTTTATGTAGTCTTTGGTTGTGGTGGTGATCGAGATAAAGGAAAGCGCCCACTAATGGCGCAAGCTGCGCAGCAATATGCCGACCATATTATTATTACCAATGATAACCCCCGTAGTGAAAATGCGGAGAAAATTGTTGAAGATATATTATCTGGTTTTACATACGAAAGTGAAAATAATGCCAGCGACAAAGTGAAAGTACAGCTAGATCGACAACAAGCTGTATTAGCAACGTTAAAACAAGCATCAGCTCAAGATATTGTTTTACTTGCTGGAAAAGGTCATGAAAATTACGTTATTTTGTCTGATGGGCAAGGCGGCACTAGAAAGGCTCCTTACGATGAACGAGCTGTTGTTAGTCAGTTTTACCAAGCTAAAAGCGAGGCAACATTATGATAGCACTTTCTCTAGCTGATCTAGTGCTAGCCACACAAGGACAATTAATTTTGGATTTGTCTAAAGAAGCGTCTTTAAATGAACTGATTATTGATGACATTGTTACTGACAGTCGAGCCTTTAAGGCATCAGAGCAGAAATTAGCTGCTTTTTTAGCACTTAAAGGGGCTAATTTTGATGGTCATCGTTTTGCTGAGCAAGTGGCCACTGACGGTTGTCGTTTACTTATTGTCGATCATGAAGTATCAGCTATTAACTCATCACGTTCGGTACAATTAGTGGTAACAGATACTCGTATCGCTCTGGGTCAAATAGCCGCTTATGTAAAAGCCAAATTAGCACCGAAAACGGTGGCTATAACGGGTAGTAGCGGTAAAACCACAGTAAAAGAAATGACAGCAGCCATCTTGTCACGTTTAGGCAATGTATTAGCGACAGAGGGTAATTTTAATAATGATATTGGTGTACCGCTAACTTTATTACGCTTAACAGCAGAACATGATTTTGCTGTAGTTGAATTGGGTGCCAATCATATGGGTGAAATAGCCTATACCTGCAATTTAGTGAAACCTGATGTTGCCATTATCAATAATATTGCTGCAGCACACTTAGAAGGTTTTGGTGATTTGTGTGGCGTTGCTCGTGCTAAAGGTGAAATTTTCTCAGCGCTTGATGACTCAGGCATTGCNNCTTTATAACCAAGACACCAAATACACCAGTAAATGGCAATGGCGCCTGACTGATAAACAAGTACGTACCTTTTCTTGCTCACCTTTGGCGAATAAATCTACAGTCGATTGTTATAGCAGTAACGTGAGTTTAGATGAAAATGGTTGCGCTAGTTTTACTTTGCATACTTCACTAGGCAGCTGCGAAATAACCTTAACTATTCCAGGTCAACACAACGTCTGCAATGCAGTTGCCGCGGCAAGTATTGCCTTAGCATTTGAAGCAAGTCTTGATGATATTCGTTTGGGTTTAGCTCAAATGCAAGCAGTTAAAGGTCGACTAAACCTCTATCAGTTAAGTGATACGTTCAAATTAATTGATGATAGTTACAACGCAAACGTTGAATCAACAAAAGCAGCAACACAATTATTATCTTCTTATTCAGGTAAGAAAATTTTGATTTTGGGTGATATGGGTGAACTTGGCAGCGAAGCGCGGAGTTATCACCAAGAAATAGGACAGTATACGGCAACTTTACCTGTCGATATTTTGTTATCTCTAGGTGTATTAAGCCAAAGTGCGAGTGATGCTTTTCGTCTGAGTGATTCATGCTTAACAACGGACATAGTAGATAAAGAGCGGAGTCAGCACTTTAGTGACCGCACTTTATTGGTAGAGCACTTAGTAGATATTATTTATCCCATACTGTTTTCAGATGAAAATTCAGCTAACCATGAAGCTAAGCAAGAATTAGCTATTTTAGTAAAAGGATCACGCAGTGCTCGCATGGAACGAGTGATTGAAGATATTAAACAATGGTTTGATAACGCAAAGTCTACAAAGCAGGCGAATAAATTGATTAAAACAAGTGAACAAAAGAAAACAAGCACAGCGAATACCGCTATAACTCAAGAAGGAAGTAAGTAATGTTGTTATGGTTAAGTGAGTATTTAACTCAATATTTTTCTGCTTTGAATGTTTTTTCTTATTTAACGTTTCGAGCAATCACCAGCACGTTGACGGCCTTATTTATTTCATTATATTTTGGCCCTAAATTAATTCGCTATTTACAAAAAATGCAAATAGGTCAAACAGTACGCGATGACGGCCCTGAAAGTCACTTATCTAAATCGGGTACACCAACAATGGGTGGCATCCTTATTCTGGCTTCTATTGTCATTAGCGTTTTGTTATGGGCTGATTTAAGTAATATCTATGTTTGGGTCGTGTTATTTGTCGTGGTAAGTTTTGGCGCTATTGGTTTTGTTGATGATTACCGAAAGGTTATTCGCAAAGACGCTAATGGCTTAATTGCTCGTTGGAAGTATTTCTGGCAAACAGTAGTGGGATTAGCTACTGCAATCTTTTTATATGTTATTGCGCAAGGGCCGAATGAAACAGCATTATTAATCCCTTTTGTTAAAGATGTTTTACCACAGTTAGGTATTTTTTATGTTGTGATGACTTACTTCGTTATTGTGGGCACGTCGAATGCGGTTAACTTAACCGATGGTTTAGACGGCTTAGCCATCGTACCAACCATCATGGTGGCAGGTGCTTTTGCGCTTTTCGCCTATGTTACTGGCCACGCCAATTTCTCTAGTTATTTACATATCCCTCATATTGCCTTAACCAGTGAATTAGTCGTGGTTTGTACCGCTATTGTTGGCGCGGGTTTAGGGTTTCTTTGGTTTAATACTTATCCCGCGCAGGTTTTTATGGGTGATGTCGGCTCATTAGCACTGGGTGCCGCGCTTGGTGTTATTGCCGTATTAGTTCGTCAAGAGTTGGTTTTATTCATTATGGGCGGTGTTTTTGTTATAGAGACGGTATCGGTTATTTTACAAGTCGGCTCATATAAAATGCGTGGTCAGCGAATATTTCGTATGGCACCAATACATCATCACTATGAATTAAAAGGTTGGCCAGAGCCTAGGGTTATTGTTCGTTTTTGGATTATATCATTTATTTTAGTCTTGATTGGTTTGGCAACATTAAAGCTTCGTTAATTATAAGTTATGAGTTTCTCATAAAGAAAATAAAATAAAAGAAAAAGAGTGACACTATGGGATTATTAGCAGAATTAAAGGATAAAAAGATTGTTGTGTTAGGTGCAGGCCTGACAGGACTTTCTTGTGTACGCTTTTTACATGCACAAGGTTTATTTTTTACTGTTAATGATTCTCGCGTAATGCCTTTTGTTAATGAAGAACGTCAGGCGGAGTTCCTATTAAATTACCCTAATGTTAATTTAGTTACGGCTTGTTGGCATAAAGATGTTATCAGTGCTGCGGACATTATTATTGCTAGCCCAGGCATAGATCTCGTCGCAACAGGAGTTAGTGACTTTATTCGTTCTGATTGCCAAGTCATGGGCGATGTTGAACTATTTTGTCAAATAAATAATCAGCGTATAAATCCAATTAGCTTAGTAGCGGTTACGGGCTCAAACGGTAAATCAACGGTCGTCTCTCTTTTAGCATATCTTGCTGAAGTTTTAGGTATTAATGCCGGTTTAGCGGGTAATATTGGACAGCCGATTATTGACTCGCTTATGTTAGATAA
>JAWSUX010000256.1:0-1421 GCA_033852215.1 Colwellia sp.
GGATACTATGAAATTTTTACGAAAATACACCATTCAACAAAGGCTAGCTATGTTAGTTGCTTTGATTGTTATTGGTATAACAGCGCTAGAGAGTTTCAGCTTATCCGAAGGATATCAATCTCTTTTAAGTCAGAAAAAAGGTGTTAGCAAAGATTTAGTCGATAGTGCTCATGGCATTATTGTGCATTATTATGAGCTACACCAGCAAGGTGAACTTGCAGAAGAGGAAGCTAAACAACAAGCGTTAGATACTATTGCCTCTCTACGATATGCAAATAAAAACTACTTTTGGGTTCATGATTTTAATCACCATATGGTAATGCATCCGTTATTGCCTCAACTTAATGGTAACACGCTTACTGGCTTTAAAGATCCGGCTGGCACGCTATTATTTATAGAAATGAATAATATAGTTGAGGCCAACGGAGAAGGCTTTCTGCTTTATAAAATAGCAAAACCTGTACCTAATGAGGATCAGATCCGTGATAAAATATCTTTTGTTAAAGGTTTTACGCCTTGGCAGTGGATTATCGGCACCGGTGCTAATTTAGATGACATAGAGACTGCTTTTGCCGAACAACGTAATATGCTAATTCTTATTAGCGTGCTTATAGCTTCAATTGTAATTAGTTTAAGTTACATTATTGGTAGAAGCATTATATTGCCAGCCCATGCAGCATCAACGCTAATGCAAGACATAGCTCAAGGAGAAGGTGATTTAACACGCACGCTTGATAATACAGGTCATGATGAAATATCAAGCTTATCTGGCTACTTTAACGAGTTCACCGGCAAAATGAGACAGTCTTTACAAGATGTTAGTAATAATACCTCTCGCGTATTATCGCAGTCTGAAGCCGTTGCTGGTGCCAGTGAAAATGCGCAAGGTTTAATACAAACTCAAAATGATATTACCGCCCAAGTTGCCACGGCAATGGAAGAAATGACATCACAAATAAAAGAAGTCCGCGATAATGCCAACTCAGCAGAGCATGCTGCCAATGATGCCAGAAACAATACTTCTGATGGTAAAGACATAATTTCTAACACTATAAATCAGATGCAATCCCTATCAACCAACATTGATGATGTTAGCCAAGTCATTGCTAGCCTTGCAACAGAGAGTGACAATATTGGCTCTGTGCTTGATGTTATTAGAGGCATCGCCGAACAAACAAACTTGTTAGCACTTAATGCTGCCATTGAGGCAGCACGTGCCGGTGAGCAAGGTCGAGGTTTTGCCGTTGTTGCTGATGAAGTGCGTACATTAGCGAATCGTACTGAACAAAGTACTAATGAAATTCAACATATGATTCAAAAACTTCAACATGGTGCACAAGAAGCCGTATCAGCGGTAAAAGTTAGCCAAGAAATTTCCACTAAAACAGTAGAGCAAACCACTAAAGCTGATGACTCATTAA
>JAWSUX010000257.1:0-2402 GCA_033852215.1 Colwellia sp.
AATAGGATTAGAAATTTTTATGGCAAAATCACTAGTGATTGTCGAGTCGCCAGCCAAGGCGAAAACAATTAATAAATATTTAGGAAAAGACTTTATTGTTAAGTCGAGCGTTGGTCATGTACGTGATTTACCACATAGCAGTACAGGAAAGAAAGTTGCCGCTAAATCTCCTGCTGAAGTACGTAAAATGGAGCCGGCAGCAAAAGCTAAATATAAAGCTAAACGTGATAAGCAAGCACTTGTTAATCGTATGGGTATCGACCCAGAAAAAAATTGGGCAGCTAATTACCAAATATTACCCGGTAAAGAAAAAGTTGTTGCTGAATTAAAAAAACTTGCTGAAACTGCCGATACTATCTATCTCGCAACCGATTTGGATAGAGAGGGAGAAGCAATTGCTTGGCATTTAAAAGAAATTATCGGCGGTGACGATGCTAAGTATAGTCGAGTAGTTTTTAACGAAATTACGGAAAGCTCAATTCAGCAGGCGTTCTCGACTCCGGGTGAATTAAGTATGCCTGGGGTTAATGCCCAACAAGCAAGGCGTTTCCTCGATCGCGTTGTAGGTTTTATGGTTAGCCCGCTGTTATGGAAAAAAGTCGCTAGGGGCTTATCTGCAGGTCGAGTCCAATCTGTCGCGGTAAAATTAGTGGTTGAAAAAGAACGTGAAATCAAAGCGTTTGATCCAAAAGAGTTCTGGGAAATAGCAGTAGATACTCACGCAGCGTCAGGTGAAGTACTAGCCCTTGATGTTACCCATGAAAATGGCAAGCCTTTTAAGCCAACCAATGAAAACCAAACCAATGCTGCTTTAGCAATATTAAAACCTGCTGATTATGCGGTCAGTAAACGTGAAGATAGACCATCAAAAAGTACACCGTCGGCACCGTTTATTACTTCTACGCTACAGCAAGCCGCTAGTACTAAACTTGGTTATGGTGTTAAACGCACGATGGGCTTGGCTCAGCGTTTGTATGAAGCGGGTCATATAACTTATATGCGTACCGATTCAACTAATTTAAGTAAAGATGCGGTGCAAATGTGCCGTGATTATATTGGTAATAGTTTTGGTGAAGACTACTTACCTGAAAAACCAAAGCTTTACGGTTCAAAAGCAGGCGCTCAAGAGGCGCATGAAGCGATACGTCCATCAAATGTTAAACTTGAAGCAGCATTGCTTGATGGTATCGAGCCTGATGCGAAGAAACTTTATGAACTGATTTGGCGCCAATTTGTTGCCTGTCAAATGACCGCTGCTCGTTATACGGTTAGTACATTAACGATTAGTGCCGCTAGCTTTGACTTAAAAGCTAAAGGTCGAGTGATGCAGTTTGATGGTTGGACAAGAGTTCATCCACAACTAAGTAAAGGTGATGATACACATTTACCTGATTTACAAGTTGGTGAAATATTAACGTTAGATAAAATTGAACCCACTCAGCACTTTACCAAACCACCAGCACGTTTCGGTGAAGCTTCATTAGTTAAAGAATTAGAAAAACGCTCAATTGGTCGTCCGTCAACGTATGCGTCAATTATTTCAACGATTCAAGATCGTGGTTATGTTCGTTTAGACAAAAAACGTTTCTATGCTGAAAAAATGGGTGAAATTGTTACTAACAGTTTATCTGGCAGCTTCGAAAAATTAATGAGCTACGAATTTACCTCGAATATGGAGCAAGAACTTGATGAAATAGCAGGGGGGAGTGCTGATTGGAAAGGTGTTTTAGACGAGTTTTATAAAAACTTTACCAAACAATTATCACAAGCTGACCAACCATCAGAAGATGGTGGTATGCAAACCAATGAACCGGTATTAACAGATATCGATTGCCCTACCTGTAATCGTAAAATGGGGATTCGAACGGCTCAAACGGGTGTATTTTTAGGCTGCTCTGGTTATGCTTTGCCACCAAAAGAACGCTGCACTAAAACCATGAACTTAACGGCGGGTGAAGAAGCGGTAAGTGTTTTAGCTGAAGATGCTGAAACAGAAGCGCTTATGGCAATGCATCGTTGTGATAAATGTGGCACGGCGATGGACAGTTACCTTATTGACGAAACGCGTAAATTACATGTTTGTGGTAATAATCCCGTATGTGATGGCATTGAAGTTGAAAAGGGTGAATTTAAAATTAAAGGTTACGATGGACCTATTTTAGATTGTGACCGTTGTGAATCGCCAATGGAGTTGAAGTCTGGGCGTTTTGGTAAGTATTTCGATTGTACTAATGAAGAGTGTAAAAATACTCGTAAGTTATTAGCTAGCGGTGAAGCTGCACCACCAAAAGAAGATCCAGTTCAGTTACCTGAACTAGAATGTGAAAAGTCGGAAGCTCATTTTGTACTACGTGATGGTGCCGCTGGTATTTTCTTAGCTGCTCATACTTTCCCACGTTCAC
>JAWSUX010000258.1:0-5630 GCA_033852215.1 Colwellia sp.
CCGTACATGAACACGGCCTTGTTCACCGAGATATAAAACCTGAAAACATTTTAATTAATAACCAAAAACAGCTGCAGTTAAGTGATTTTGGTATAGCAAAATTACCCTTAAGCGAGCACAGCCAAACAGGCTTTGGTATGGGCAGTAAAAACTACCTTAGCCCAGAGCAACAAGAAAGTGCCAAACATGTAGAAGCAAGCAGTGATATCTATAGTTTAGGGGTGATAGCTTATCGAATGTTTACTGGACAGTTACCTGTAGCACGTTTTCAAGATCCAATAAGTTTTGCCCCTGACATGCCTCAAGCGTTAAACGATTTAATTATTCGAGCAATATCACAAATACCATCACAACGCCCTTGTGATGGTGCTCAATTTTTACAATTGTTAAATCAAGCAACTAAAGAGAACAGCCAACAACAACATACTGAAGAAGGCACCACTATTTGGGCTACGCAAAATACTACTTCGATAAAAGCAGAGCTCGAACCATTAGAAAATAAAATTATTGCGTTATTAAAACAGTGTGGGGAAATAAAACCTAGCGAGGTAATATTACTGCAGCCTTTAGCAGATATAGCCTATATAGATGAACCTGCCCTACAAGAATTTATTACGCACGTTACTCAACGACAACAAAAAAAATCAAATGATAGCGACAACAAATTAGCTTCATTCATCTTATGGGTGAACTCAGTAAACAAACACATTAACGATCATATTAACTCTAGTATTGATAGCTCGGATAACGCTCATATTAAGCACAAGCAGAAACAATTTTTGCCCGACGCCTTAGTTGATAGTTTAATTACCGCAGGACTAAGCACCACAGACAAAACAGCAGAACAATTAACAGCCCTAATTAAAGAAAAACAACAAAACGTACCGCTAATAAAACCAATTAAAGTCATAATACATCCGCTTTTTAATCAGATAAAAAAACGAGCACTGCCGCTGTTATTACTGTTAATTTTTATTGGGTTAACCTTGCTGTACGGACAATATCATACACAAAAAAATACTAGATCTATTGATACTGCAACATGGGAACAAGCTAAAAGTAACAATACAGCGACGGCTTATCTGCTTTATTTAGAAAGTAAGCCAGAAGGAAGTTATGTCGCTCTAGCAAAACAGGCCTTAACACAACTAGTGCAGCAAAAAGACAACTCAAAAATAAATACCGCGATAGCGCAAGAAAAGCTCATCAACGCTATCCAGCATCAATTAATCAAGCAAGGTTATCAAATAAGTCAAACAGGCAAATTAGACCAACGTACCAAACAGGCAATCAAAATATTTGAGAAAAGTCAGGATATTTTAATTACCGGAAATGTCGATAAGTTGTTATTGAAAATATTAACGCAAACTTATCAAGAAAAAGATGAAAAACATTGGCTTGCCGCACAAAACCAACACACTGTCGATATCTACCAACAATATAAAAAGGCGTTTCCACAAGGTCAGCATTTCATGCAAGCGAGTCGGTTAATCAAACAGCTCACAATTGAAAAAAGTAATAAAGAAAAACAAAAACAACAAGCGCAAGCAAAGCAACGTAAGCAATTAATTGAAATAACTACCGATGAGCTGCTAAATAACATGATCACCCTACCCGCGGCTAACTTCATTATGGGCTGTACTCAAGGTAATAAATGTAATGATAAAGAAGTGCCTCAACATAAAGTCTCAATCAGCACCTTTGATATCATGGCAACCGAGGTTACCTTTGCCCAATGGGATACTTGCGTAACAAGTGGTGCATGTAGCTTACGACCTGATGATCAAAGCTGGGGCCGTGGTAACCGCCCTGTTATAGAAATAAGTTATCACGATATTATTAATGAGTTTATTCCTTGGTTAAACAAAGTAACAGGAAAAAAATTCGCGCTCCCCTCAGAAGCTCAGTGGGAATATGCCGCTAAAGCAAACAGTAAAACAAGATATGCTTGGGGTAATGCCCCTGATTGCCAAAAAGCACGGTATGGTCAATTTAGCGGGCTATGTGGTAATGAGCGAAAAACGTCTCAGGTAAAAAGCTTTCGACCCAATGCTTTTGGTTTATACGATATGCATGGCAATGTTTGGGAATGGACACAAGACTGTTGGAACGAAAACTACACTGCATCCCCTACCGATGGCAGTGCGAGAAAAACAGGTGACTGTAATGCGGGTATTATCAGAGGTGGCTCATGGTTAAACGAAGCTAACTTATTAGGTTCAACGTTTAGAAGCGGATATAACCGCCAGTCCAAAGCCAATGTTAATGGTTTTAGACTGGTCATTAATACAACGTTATAAACTCAGCATCCGTTTTTTCAATCTGGCTAAATCAATCGCGTTTGACCGTACAGTGACCTTAATATGACTATATTCATAGTCTTCTTTAGTGACACTCATGCTCGATCGAATTTCACCTATAATGCCTTTTGCCGTATAGGGAACAATAATTTCATCTTCAATCATCTCATGCTGCGCAACGCCAACGATATACTTATGCAATTTACTCACATCCGCCGGATTACGAGCTGAGGTCAGCATAGCATCAGGAAACTCTTCCATCAGTGCTTGTTGTTGCTCTGTGCTAAGTTGATCTGACTTGTTCAATACCAGTAACTTTTTACTGTCCTCAACACCAACTTCTTCCAGTACTTCGTGCACTACCTCTAGTTGCGAGCGAAACGAAGGATCAGAGGCATCGACTACATATAACAACAATGACGCATCATGTGCTTCTGCTAGGGTTGAATGAAATGAGGCGACTAAATCGTGTGGTAATTTTTTAATAAAACCGACAGTATCTGACACTAAGATCCGAGGTTGAGTAATAGGGAATAACGCACGAACCGTGGTATCAAGCGTTGCAAAAAGTTTGTTTTCACCTTCTACATCACTACCAGTAATGGCTCGCATCATTGATGACTTACCCGCATTGGTATAACCAACCAAAGCGACACAAAAAAGCTCAGAACGTTGTGTACGTCGGCCTTTCATTTCATCTTGAACACTCACTAACTCGCGCTTGAGTTCTGCTAATTGGTCGCGTACTTTACGGCGGTTTAGCTCTAGCGTAGTTTCGCCAGCGCCTTTACCCATTTGACGCTCTTTATCACCACATGATGTCTCACGAAGTCGTGGCGCAACATAATTAAGACGGGCAATTTCAACTTGTAATTTCGCTGTTTTGGTACGGGCATGACGACTGAATATTTCAATAATAATCCCTGTACGGTCAAATACCTCTACGCCTAATTGATTCTCAACATTACGTAACTGGGATGGGCTTAAATCACAATCAAATACCACTACATCAGCACAAGCAAACGGAAGATTGTCTGATGGAATTTCATTAAACCCTGCCTCATCCATTATGTCTTTAGATGATGTCTCAGATAGTTCTTCAAACTCTACATCATCTTCTACGACACCTTGGTTACCCGTAAGATGCGCTATTTCAGCCAATTTCCCTAAACCCAGTACATTAACTCTTTTAGTCGAACTTTGCTTTTGCGACTGCGTGCCGACCACTTTAAAGCCTAATGTCGTCACTAAACGCGCAAGCTCTGCAAGTGACTCTGTTGCCTCATCACCTTTAAAATCAGGTGTACAAATAGAAATAAGTAAAGCGTTAGTAAGTGATGCTTTTGCTGTTAGTTGCATATTTTTTTGTGTTAGTGCACCTAATACCAAATGGGTATAAGTGCAAACCTAAGTATAAGTATTGATCTAAAGTAGCTTGATCCTACGCTGTTATAGCTAAGCTTTATAGAGTAATAGAAGACTAATACCGTGTTTATTTTAGTTAGCGGTAAATTACAGATATATAGGACAAGTCAGGAAACTAATTATGAAAATAATTTAAGGTCGCGGCCATACTGCAGACGTTCAATTTTGTCAAAATACGTAAAAGCAATACTTGATGTTTTTGTCTTACACTCGTCATAGTTTTAAGCGCATACTTTATTAATGAATATATAACCCATTCATCACGGGTTATATATTAACTTTTTCTTATTACCCTTTATTAAACCCGAAGAAGATTAAAATTTGTCGATGCTAATCGCATTCACTAGAGCTTTCACGCCCTGAATTTGTTTGCCACTTCTAAGTGCATAGTCATCGCCACTATAACCCCACCAGTCCCAACAGCCATAAGGGTTAAAAGAACTTTTTTGTGCCTGTGGATATAATACAATCATGTTATTACTGTCGGCCCAGCGATTAAAACCAACATCGCGAACATACGCCTGGCCAATCATATCGACATTTTGTTTACAACCGTGAAAACTGATATGCAATTTACAGCTTTCACCCTCGGCACAGCTTTTAGGCACGTAGGCAAAAGCTTGCTCCCCCATATAAGGCGTACCAGTGATCTTTCTCTGATCAAACGCTAATATCTCACCTGAAAGTTTATCACTGGGTGCCTGCATGCTGCTGTAAAGGTAATTTAACAGCATACCTGCCGCATCGTAATCACAGTCGCTGATAAATGGGCTTTGAGTTTTGCTACAGTCACCGCCAATATCTAAGGTCGGCATCGTATGTTCAAAAGGCTGATCAGTGATATAAGAAATATTATCTTCGGCTACGAATTCACTGTAAAATTTCCACACGGCGTCGTTAACTGGGCGCGCGACAACACTGTCCAACGAGCCTACAAAAAGCCACACTTTGTCATTTTTCATATTGGCTGTAGCGGCAATTTTTTGTTCGCTAGCGACTATTTTTGCGTAGGTAATTAACTCTTCAACCACGGGTTCACTTTCCTCTTTGTTAATACAATCCTTAAAGCCTCGCCGCAGGGAATTTCGGGCGCAGTAATAAGGAGCCGAAGCTAAAGCGGCAATACCCTGAATCCAATCTGAATGGGCGACATGAAACTGCACCGCTATCGCCGCACCAGAGGAAAGACCTGAAGTAGTAACAGAGTTTTTTTCTATTTGGTAACGCCGTGGTTCATTGGCCTGCGCAGATAGAGCCACACTAGCGCCTAACGCCAAACTTAATAATATTTTCATCATAGATACCCGTAATAGGTTATTTTATGAAAGGTTGCTATGCCGCCCATGAAGTTATAATGAGTTGCCCAATAAGTATAGTCTAGCTCAAGTGTAAAAATTGACATAAGTTAAGCGTGGTTAAGATGTTTTGGCTGTTAGTTGCATAATATTTTTTGTTAGTGCGCCTAATGGGTATAAGTGAAAATCTAAGTATCAGTATTAATCTAAAGTAGTTTGATGCTACGCGGTTATAGCTAAGCTTTATAGAATAATAGAAGACTAAAGGCAGTGCTTATTTTAGTTGGTGAGCAATTTTCGGTATATAGCCATCAGCTGACATTATTGTCTGAATTTGAAAGGCAAACTACTACCACATTGCGGACCTAAATTATCGCTCGGATTCATTCAGTTTTACGTTCACTTCGATACGTATAGCTGACGTTACCTTTTGCTTATCTAATGGCAGCTGACAAACAGGTCGTTAATAATGTAACCCGTTTGAATACACCCATAAAAAAACCGTCGATAATAGTTTTTATCGACGGTTTAGGTTTAAAGGTATAAGAATACAACAAAGCTGAATTATTCGCAACTTAAGACCAACACTCAGCTAGGGCAATCGCATTAA
>JAWSUX010000259.1:0-1298 GCA_033852215.1 Colwellia sp.
GATTAAGTGAGCTGTTAGAGCAGAGCATCATTGATGAAGCGTTGGCACAATCAGGTGTGGTGACCATAAGAAAACGTAAACTACCTATGGAACAAATGGTGTGGGCTGTCGTTGGCATGGCTTTATTTCGTAAAATGTCCATACGTCAATTAGTCAACCAACTTGATATCGTCCTTCCTAACGGTGAACCCTATGTGGCTCCTAGTGCCGTGACACAAGCTAGAAAGAAACTTGGTCACCAAGCAATTGAAAATATATTTAATCAAACACAATCATTATGGCATGAGAAGTCAGCACATCCAGCATGGTGTGGATTAACACTCTTAGGTGTTGATGGTGTTGTGTGGCGAACGCCAGACTCGAAAGAAAATAGTGAGCACTTTGCCCGAACAGGTAATAAATATGGAAAAGCAAGCTACCCACAAGTGAGAATGGTTTGTCAGATGGAACTCACGAGTCACTTATTAACGCAAAGCGCTTTTGATAGTGTTGATGTGAGTGAAATGAAGTTGGCTGAATCTTTAATAGAAACAACACCAGATCATAGTCTTACACTATTTGATCGAGGTTTTTATTCACTTGGCTTACTTCACCGATGGCAGTCCACTGGTACCGAGCGTCATTGGCTAGTTCCGTTGAAGAAAAATGTGCAATATGAAATAGTCCGTTCAATTGGGAGACAAGATAAAATTATACGCTTGACTGCATGTCCGCAAGCGATGAAAAAGTTTACCGACTTACCAAAATCATTCGAAGTCAGGCTAGTTTCAAAGAAAATTAACGGTAAAGTCTGTGAAATATTAACGTCAATGACGGATGTAATGAGATTTCCTGTAGCCGATATTGCTGACTTGTACGCACACCGTTGGGAAATAGAATTAGGTTTTAGAGAAATGAAACAGTCGTTACTTGATAGCCAGTTTACCCTACGGAGTAATCAACCAGAGCTTATAAAACAAGAGTTATGGGGGGTACTGCTTGCTTATAACTTGATCCGATATCAGATGGTGTTGATGGCAAAGTCGTTGAAATCAATTCACCCGAACCAATTAAGTTTTCATGGTGCATCAATGCATATTATTTACCAATTGACGATGCTGCCATTTAGCGCACCAGGAAATATTCCAAAGTTTGTGATGGATATAACAAAGCATGCAAAGCAATTTGTACTACCGTCAAGACGAGAGCGAAGTTATCCAAGAGAACTAAAGTGCTTTAAAAATGGATACCCTCTTAAAAAAAGAAATGCCGATCACCTTAAGTGAACGGCATTAATAATAAAGGCCGGCCTTTTATTC
>JAWSUX010000260.1:0-2346 GCA_033852215.1 Colwellia sp.
GTGAAGCTAAATCTAAAATACGCGCCGTGATATCTTCAGTTGAACCATTACCACGTTGCATAACAAAGCGGTCTGTCGGATGAATTGGTGTTAAGTTTTCAAATAAGATTTTATTACGAGCATTTTCAGGGCTATCTAAGTTAACTTCCGTTACTTTTAATAATGCAAAGTAACGTTCACCTTTTTTCGGTGAACGAATTTTACCTTGAATGGTATCACCAGTTCGCATACTAAAACGACGAATTTGGCTTGGTGATACATAAATATCATCTGGGCCTGCTAAGTAAGAAGAGTCAGCAGAGCGTAAAAAGCCAAAGCCATCTTGTAGTATTTCTAAAACACCACCGCCAAAAATATCATTATCATTTTCAGCATGTTTTTTTAAGATAGCAAAAATAATGTCTTGCTTGCGAGCTCTTGAAAGGTTTTCTAGCTTCATTGTACTTGCTAGCTCAACCAATTCATTAATGGATTTTTCTTTCAATTCGGTAAGGTTCATAGAGGTTTCTTAAACTATTTTAAGTAATTATGTCTCAGGCGATTGCCGATAACAGTGTGTTTATATTGCATATTTTTGAACGTTACATTTAAAATCAAGGCAATAAGAATAGAGGTAATGAGATGTTATTTTGTACTCAGGGCTTAAATTTAGCACTAAAAGTAAATGAGGTAAAGCCACGATTAAAAATGTAAGGAAATATTTGTAATCGTCGTAGTGAAAAAATTTACTGTTTTTCGATAGTTTTTTCGCTTTAACAAAAAACCTACCGCATTAAACGATAGGTTTTTTTGTAAAAGATTAAAGATTTTTATCTAAAAATTCTTTTAGTTGAGTCTTTGATAAAGCGCCAACTTTAGTGTCGGCTATTTCACCATCTTTAAATAACAATAACGTTGGAATACCACGTACACCATATTTTGGTGGTGTCGCTGAATTTTCATCAATATTTAATTTACCAACGGTAACTTTACCTTCGTATTCAGTTGCAATGTCATCAAGTACTGGCGCTATCATTTTACACGGACCACACCATTCAGCCCAAAAATCAACTAATACTAAACCAGATGCTTTTAGTACATCTTCGTCAAAGCTACCATCAGTTAGCTGAACAATTTTATCGTTCATTTTCTTCTCCGTTGTTTATGGCTCAAGCGCCAATTTAGGGTGATTATACCCTGATTAAATGTTTTTCCAATACCGTTTTATTCGACATTGGTCGTAAAGTAAATAACGCTATTAAATTAATTGCTTAATTAGACAACTATTTTCTTACATTAATGTTAAGCTAGCGCCATGAAAAAAACACACTTAACTGAAACAAAATTCACTGACCTAAATCTTGCTCCGCAAGTTGTCACTGGACTAGAAGCCATGGGCTTCGAATATTGCACGTCTATTCAGGCGAAATCTTTACCCGTATTGTTGCAAGGCACTGATATTGCAGGCCAAGCACAAACAGGTGAAGGTAAAACTCTTGCCTTTTTAGCCGCTACTTTCCATCATCTGTTACAGAAAGAAGCACCAACACACAATCAACCTCGTGCCTTAATTATGGCGCCAACGCGTGAACTTGCAATCCAGATACATAAAGACGCAATTGAAATGGCTAAAAGCACGGGTTTACGCCTTGGTGTAGTTTATGGGGGCGAAGGTTATGAAAGTCAACGCCAAACCTTAGAGAAAGGTGTTGATATTTTAATCGGTACTTGCGGCCGTTTAATCGATTACATGAAACAAGGTGTTTATAACTTACAAAACATTGAAGTAATTGTACTTGATGAAGCTGATAGAATGTTCGATCTAGGCTTTATTAAAGATATACGCTATATGTTTGATAAAATGCCACCCGCAACTGAACGTTTGAGTATGTTGTTTTCTGCAACATTATCATTTCGCGTTAAAGAACTCGCTTTTGATCACATGAATGATCCAACTAGCGTTGAAGTAGCACCCGAACAAAAAACCAATGAACGCATCAGTGAAGAGCTACTTTATCCTTCTAATGAAGATAAAATGGCTTTGTTACAAACATTAATTGAAGAAGATTGGCCTGAAAAAGCGATTATATTTGCCAATACTAAACATATTTGTGAAAGAGTTTATGATCATTTAGTTGCCGATAAATTAAGAGTTGGTTTACTAACAGGTGATGTTCCTCAAAAGAAACGTAATAGTATACTCGATGAGTTTTCCCAAGGTAATATCGATATTTTAGTTGCTACTGACGTTGCTGCACGTGGTTTACATATTCCTAGCGTAACCCATGTATTTAACTACGACTTACCTGATGACTGTGAAGATTACGTACATCGCATCGGTCGTACGGGTCGTGCAGGTGCTACTGG
>JAWSUX010000261.1:0-926 GCA_033852215.1 Colwellia sp.
TACCCTGAATACCTAACGCCCACTTAAGCGGACAAAAATAGTTGGCTAAAATGTGAAGCGGAGCGGAACGTAGCCAACTGTTTTTGTTCCGTTTAAAGTGCTTGTTAAGTTGCGATTTACACCACCATTTGAACCCATTTAGTGCCTGACTTTAAAACCATTTTTGACTCTACCGAATATATTGATCCATCACCATAGCCGTTGTTAAATAGAATAGTTAAATCCATTTCTACCACTTCCGAAATTGGAAGGTTTAACTTTAATAGAATTTCTTGAAACTTTTCTACCAGCGAAGTAACAGCTAAAGAGAATGGCTTTAAAAACTCAAACTCTTTAGGGTAAGGATTTTCGTCCATTAATTTTATGGTCACAGCTGTTAAGTTAGCTTTTTGGCACAGCTCACCAACATATGGATATAAACAACTTAATCCACTTTGAGCATGGTGAGCGATATTATACGCTGCACCTTTTAATGGTTTGAGTGATGCCATAATTTCCTAAGCAACTTAACGCCCCATTAAGAGGCTTTTAATTGTTGGTTATAATGTGAAGCGAAGCGGAACCTAACCAACTGTTAAAAGTCCTGCTTGAATGGCTTGTTAGGGTTACGTTACTCTTCCCCACTATCAGGGTACTCTGACAAAAATAACTCCATTCCAAGTTTGACCATTATAGTCATTGAGCTTACCGATAATACAGCACCGCCACCACATGCATTTTTACGAATATCAAAGCCTATATCTGCGACATAATTACCAGATGGAATTTTAGATTGATTGTCAGTAAGCCAAGTTTCAAGATCATCTACTTGAGTTGGTAATTCCCAACAATCATCACTTAACCAAGCTAATCTTTCAGAATTATCACTATTGTAGATATTTACTGGCACAAAATTCTCCGTGTAACCCTAACGCCGTTTTAAGCGG
>JAWSUX010000261.1:992-1117 GCA_033852215.1 Colwellia sp.
CCCATTTCTTCGTGTAAAACAACTTTACCATTTGACGCACGATTTATTCCATGCCATTTGGGATAAACCTTAATACCTGCCGCGGAAGGTGCAACGGTAACATACCCAAAACTGACTAATGGTAG
>JAWSUX010000637.1:0-593 GCA_033852215.1 Colwellia sp.
TCTTCATTGATCACAGGTATAAGTATCAATACTCACAGTGGATACACTGGTTCAATTATTTTGGCTAAACAAGGTATATAATGAAAAAATATTTACAGACACTGATCCATTTATTGTCAAAAAATGACGATGATGCCTTGCGACAGCATTACCTAGTTTCACAAGAGTCTGAGAATGTCGAACAATTAGCCTACCTATTTCAGCAAGGAATGAGTGAGCCTTCTAAGTTTGACTTTCATCAACAGCTCGCCACTACATTGATAGAGAGCAAAACACTACCTACTGCACTTATAGCACAGATAAAAACAAACAATACGTTAAGTTTTTTTACTTCGGCATTAAAAATAGAAGATAATTTCAAAACAATTGACCACCAACAACGTAATGTTTTACATTATTTATTTGCTGGAAATCAATTAATAACAAAGCAACCTCCGTTTAATTACTTACGCTCGATGATGTTATTTGGCAGCAATGGCACATTACGCGATGCGTTGTGCCAGCGTGATCAGCAAAATTTAACCCCCATTGAAGTTTACCTAACTTCCAATGAAAACTTAACCACCCTGCCACCCTAGGGCAAACGGGTTTAA
>JAWSUX010000262.1:0-8722 GCA_033852215.1 Colwellia sp.
ATCCCAAAAACTGCGTTCATTATTGATATCACTGAAGTCAACTTGCCAAACTTTTTTTCCTGTAACAACATCAAATGCAAAAACATCACCAGTACGACTGGCACTAAAAACCTTATCGTAAGCTACGGTAGGCTTAATACGAGAGAAATAATTATCGACCCCATCGCCGATACTTTTGTCCCATAACACTTCTACTTCAAAGGCTGTATTAATTTCTGTTAATTCTGCCACTAACGTTTCAGGGTCTTCTTCATCGGTTGATGAACAAGAAAATAAACTAGCCGATAAGACTATGGCTGTTAGTGTAGTACGGTTACAAAAATGCTTTAAAAAATTATTTTTACTGTTTGTCTCTAAAAAACGCATAGTTAGCCTTGTTTAGTTCACATAAAACGCTATTTACTTAACCCGTTAACTAAAACTAGTTAACTGACTTTTCAGGTAAACTAACAACGTCAACCTTAGCAACAGGCAAAATGCTTACTTGTGCTAAATCATCTAGTTTAATTTGCAGTGATGGGCTAGTTGCTAAACCATCGGCACTGATAGCCGCTTGGTAAGCATTACGCGCTAAATCTTTCTTACCTTGTCGTACATAAGCATCACCTTTACTCTCTTCCACTGCAGCAGTAAAAGATGTAGGTAATGGTTGATTAAGTATTGCTAGTGCTTCGGTATATTGCTCAAGTTGTATTTGCACACGTGCTAAACGTAAACTTGCAATAGCTTTAATACCTTCAGTTGGTGCTGCTGCAATAGCAACAGTTAACTGCTGTTGCACAAGTGCCCAGTCTTTATGTTCTGCTGAATTTTTAGCTAACGCTAACGCGGTTAACGAGGCATAACTACTTTCTGCATTTTCATCAATAAATTTTTGTGCTTCAGCAGGAAAAACTTTCGCATCTTTTGTACTTTGGTCAATTAAAACCTGATAGCTGTCAGATACCGACAACTCTTGCTCAAGTTTATCGTCTTGATAAAGATTAAAACCAATAAAACCTGCGAAACCTAGCGCAATACCAGCCATAATAGTATTACCATTTTGCTGCCAGTAATTTTTAATTGCATCTACTTGTTGTTCTTCTGTTTGATAAATTTCCACAATGCCACCTTGGCCAAAAGCCTTTAAGTTAATTCGTTTAATAAATTTGGAATTTCTTCAAATGCCAAGTTTTGTTGTTCTTGCTGTCCGCGCAGGTATTTAACCATTACTCTTTCTTCAGTAATTTCGTTATCACCTAAAATCAAAGCAATTTGTGCTCCTGATTTATCAGCACGTTTTAATTGTTTTTTCATATTGCCACCACCACAATGGCACTGCAAACGAATATTTGGTACTTGATCACGCCATTCTTCCGCTAAAGCATTTGCCTTAATTTGCGCATCGTCACCCAAAATAACCACATAAGCGTCTACTTGGGCGCGAATATTGGTCGCTTTATCTAACTCTGTTAGCATCAAAATCAAACGTTCAATGCCTAAAGCAAAGCCGAAAGCAGGTGTTGCTTTACCACCAAGTTGCTCAACTAAACCATCATAACGGCCACCGGCACAAATAGTACCTTGTGCGCCAAGTGTTGTTGTAACCCATTCAAAAACTGTGCGATTGTAATAATCTAAACCACGTACTAAACGATCATTTAAAACATATTTAATGCCTGCAGCATCTAAGCGACTACATAGATTAGCAAAGTGTTCACTTGTCTCTTCACCAAAATGATCTGACAATTTTGGCGCGTTTGTTAATGCTTCTTGTACCTGTGGATTTTTACTATCTAATACTCTTAGCGGATTAGTGTGCATACGACGCTTTGAGTCTTCATCAAGCAAATCTTCATGCTCGGTTAAATAAGCAATAAGCGCTAAACGATAATTCGCACGTTCTTCATTTGATCCTAATGAATTTAACTCTAATGTGACAAATTCATTGATACCAAGTTCCCGCCATAAACGTGCGGTAAGTAAAATAATTTCAGCATCTATATCAGGAGTGGCGACACCAAAGGCTTCTAGACCAAACTGATGGAACTGGCGATAACGACCTTTTTGTGGTCTTTCGTGACGGAACATCGGCCCCATATACCAAAGGCGCTGTTCTTGGTTATATAATAAACCATGCTGATTACCTGCTCGTACACAACTCGCTGTACCTTCAGGGCGCAAGGTTAAACTATCACCGTTCAAATCGTCAAAGGTATACATTTCTTTTTCAACGATATCAGTTACTTCACCAATACCACGTTTGAATAATGCAGTTGACTCAACGATAGGCATGCGAATTTCAGCAAAACCATAATTACTTGCCACTCGGCGTAATACTGCTTCAACCATTTGCCAAATATTTGTTTCACTAGGTAAGCAATCGTTCATACCACGTATGGCTTGTAAAGCCTTTTGTTTAGACACTTTGATATTCTCTTGTTCTGTTTTCAGGCGATTGAGACGCCTTGATAAATTTAATGCAGCACGCATTATACCTGATAATGCCCTAGACTCAAATAAGACTAAAACACGACACTTTAGCTGAATTAATCAACTGCTTTAAAATTAATTTTATTACTTTGATCTTCGCGTTCATTAATAGCTTTTGCTTTAGCGCGAATACGCTGTTCTAGTTGATCAACTAGCTTAGTATTATCAAAACGTTCTTTTTGGCGAATGCCATCAAGGTAATAACCACTTTTTTTACTACTGCCCGTTAAGCCCAAGTCTGAAATCATTGCCTCACCTGGCCCATTAACAATACAGCCAATAATAGATACATCCATTGGCGTCATTATATCTTCAATGCGCTGCTCTAATGCATTAACGGTTGAGACCACATCAAATTCTTGGCGAGAACAGCTAGGGCACGCAATTAAATTAATGCCACGACTTCGTAATTTTAATGATTTTAAGATATCAAAACCCACTTTGATTTCTTCTACAGGGTCCGCAGCAAGTGAAATACGCAAAGTATCACCAATACCCTGTGCTAACAATAAACCTAAACCAACAGATGATTTTACTGAACCAGAGCGTAAACCGCCAGCTTCAGTAATACCTAAATGCAATGGATTATCAATTTGCTTGGCCAATAATTTATAAGACTCAACCGCTAGGAATACATCTGAAGCTTTAACGCTAACTTTAAACTGATCAAAATTAAGTCTGTCAAGAATATCTACATGACGCATAGCTGATTCAAATAGTGCATCGGGTGTTGGCTCGGTATACTTTTCTTGTATATCTTTTTCAAGCGAGCCACCATTAACACCAATGCGAATAGGGATATTATTATCTCGTGCACATTCAACGACACTGCGCACTCTATCTTCACGACCAATATTGCCTGGATTAATACGTAAACAGTCGACACCATATTCCGCCACTTTTAGCGCTATACGATAATCAAAATGAATGTCGGCTACTAGCGGTATCTGCGCCTGTTTTTTAATTTCTCTAAATGCTTCTGCCGCATCCATTGTTGGTACACTGACACGAACAATATCAGCCCCAACAGCTTCTAATGCTTTAATTTGGGCAACGGTTGCAGCAACATCTGTCGTTAGGGTATTTGTCATTGACTGAACAGTAATTGGCGCATCACCACCAACAGGAACATTACCCACCATAATTTGGCGAGACTTTCGGCGAATAATTGGAGATTCTTTAAACATGTTAACAAATTCGGGGATTACTCCCCTCCTACAATAAGATAAAAGTGTTTAGCTAAGGTCTATGAATTAGGGTGTAATTTAAGGCACCAGCGGCAAAGTAAACTTAGCAATGTTACCGCGATTAAATGTCGACATATCAATACTCTGTTCATTAAAAATAATACTGGCTAATTCAGGTTTACCTAAGGTTATACGTAAAGGGGCTACTCCTTCGATGTTCATAACATAACCTGATTTTTTTATGCCCCAAGCAATACGTTCGCCAGTAGCATCATAGATGTTCACCCAACAATCGCCAGAGAAAGTAAAAACAGCATGAGAAATTAATAGGCTAGCGACTTGTGGTTGTTCTTCAGGTTGTGTTGGTATTTGCTCTACTTGTTTTTCTTGCTCAATAGCCGTTGTTGTTAATGTATTTAGTGGTTTTTCAATTTCTGTAACATCACTACTTACATCATTTTTTTCGACGATTAAATTACTCTTGGTCGTTTGTGTTGTACTTTCGGGATCTTTGTTGTCTAAAGCTTTAGGACTTGAGCTTTTTAATAAAGCATCAGTCACCAACGGCTCTACTTGTTGAGAACTCTTATCCAACACAGCTTTAGTCGAGGGCGCATCGCTTACTAAAGAGGTAGTTTGCTTATTATCTTGCTGCCACCATAACGCGGTCAAACCAACTAAAACAATTAGAATCAAATAGCTAAACCACATAACGCGGCTATGCTCAGCTTCTTTAACCGTTTGTTTAGAAAAGCTCTGTAACTCGCTACGTTGATTATTAGTAGCATTAAGTAAGTCATAACTTGCTAGAACATCTTTAACATCAACAGCGACTAATTTTGCATAATTAGTAAGGTAACCACGGTTGTAGGTAGCGGGCAGTTTGTTATCAAAAATATCTTGTTCAATATTGGCAACAATTAACACTTTAAAGTTTAGTTTATTAGCAATATCGTCTTGACTCAGTGATAATTTATTTCTGGCTTCTCTTAACATTGCACCAGGGCTTATCAGCTCTATATCTTCGCCCAGTATACTCATTTGCTCGGTATCATCTTTTGTTCGCTTAGCTGTTGAGGGTTGTACTGAATGCTTTTTTTTAGTCATTAGTATTAGCCACTGTTTCTGGGTTAACCACATAGAGTTTTTTATTTATCTGCAACTTACTTTTAGCTGATAATTTATTCCACTTGCGTAATGCTGACATTTTAACATTATACTTCATAGAAACGGCATAAAGTGTTTCACCATCCACTACTTGATGATAAATAACTTGAGTATTTTCAGCTAACTCACTAGTACTTTCTGATACGATGTCTTTTTGCTCATTTTCAGTGTCCATAGGAGTAATTTCTGACTCATCAACGTTAATGACTGTAGACTCGTCAGCTTTAACATCTGATAACACTTGCTCTTCTTCCTGTACTGCGTCCAACGAAGTTTTATCCGTATCAACAAAAGCGAACGTTTCAGGTAAAGGTGCATCACGTTTCGCCGGTATCGGCATAGTTGAAGTTGGCTCACCCATTGTCGTCACAGGCGAATCGTTATTTAAGGTTTGAATGTGAGACTCAGTCGAGACATGAGTTAAGGTACCCGTAAGGTTATCTATCTCTGTTTGGCTTTCTTTGACTTCGGTATTAGTTAAGATGCTACTAGCTAAAGCTGTGCTGGTTAAAGCAGCGTTAATTTCATCATTGGCAGCAATATCAACTTCAGCATTAGCTTCTGTATCAACTTCAATCTTGATTTCAGTGTTATCTATCGGTAATTTTTCCCCACTACTATTAGCATCAACATTTTGACTTACATTACTATTTACATCGCTGTTTAGCTCGTTATCTACCTTTGTATCCTTTGAGGGATTTTCTTTTTCACTATCATCAGTATTTAGTTGTTTAACAATAACAGCTGAACTGATCATAGCGGCATTCACAGCACTTGGTTTTATCAATAAACTTTTGTCAGTGGTCACTGCGACTGTTTCAATTTTAGGAGAAACTGCAGTTTGAGTTGCTGCTTGTGTTTCGATTTTAACACTTTCAGCTAGTTTTTCTTGCGTTACTACTAATGTTGATGCTTCGGCAACATTAACAGTAGTTTCAGTAACCTTTACGCTAGTAGTGTTAAGTGCATTAGGTTGTTTCATTGCCGTAAGAGAGGCGGTAGCAGAGGCTTTCGCTTTACTTTTTGGTGATAGTTTAACAATACGCTTTTTACTTTTCCCACTCACTAACGATAATTCTTTTTCAAGTAAACGCTGAGATAATTGATAACGTTTTGCCAAATTATCAGCTTCGATTAACTCTAGTTCATTGAGTAAATATTGTTTGCTTTCCCATGATTGCGGATACATTTTCATTAACATGGTGGCATAATTTTTAGCCGTGCGTCGCTGTCCTAGTTTACGATAGACTTTATAAGCTAACGCTAAAGAATCTGGAGTAAAACGACGAGTATTGCGTTCAAATTTTTGTTGATACTTTTTTGCTTGCCCATATTCTGACATTGCATATTGTAAACGCACCATTTGACTCAGTGTTGCTGTTCTATTAGGACTATGCGCTATCGCCTTATTTAAATATTGCTCTGCTTTAATAAAGTCATCTATTTGTAAATAACATGAAGATAAATTTTCATAACTTTGCGCAACAAGCAAATAACTAGGTACCGCGATAGCTCTCAAAAACTGCACTTCTGCAGCCGCGACATTGTCTTGGCGACATAAAAATACGCCGTAGTTATTCAGTGTGTCAGCATCATCCAGTTTAATTGATAACGCTTTTTCATAAGATTGGTTAGCCAATTCATTTTCGCCAACAACTTCATAATAATGAGCGAAAGCAGTATAAACTTGCACCAATTCAGGTGAGAATTTTTTCGCTTTTTCTAAATTAAGCTTGGCTTGTGCCATGTTGCCCATTTTCAAATAACCTAAGCCCAACGAGATACGCGTTGCAGCCATTTCATCTCTATTGGCTTGGTTTTGTACTACGGGAGTATCATTCTCATATTTTTGCGTAATACAGCCCGTCAACAATATTGTTAGTAGCATTGTTGTGCTAAGTAAGAAAGCTGTTGGAGAGAAAATAGATGTTCCTTTAACTTTATCCATAATGAGCAATGCGTTAAGCGCCTTTATTTTATCGGTTTTATACGGCTTTGAATGAGATAGTGTCAGTTTTAGACTTAGTTATCAATGAGCTTGTTTGATCATTTTTTTTATCTGCATTATTTCTGGCATTAAAAGCACTACGTTTAGTTCTATCAACAACATCACCTGCTAATTGGCCACAAGCGGCATCAATATCACCACCACGCGTGCGCCTAGTAATAACAGTTAGCCCATAACTTTGTAATACCTTATCAAAACGATCGATACGAGAATTACTTGAGCGGGTATAAGGCGAACCTGGGTAAGGATTAAAAGGAATTAAGTTAACCTTACTCGGTAATCCTTTTAAGGCATGAGCTAACTCATGTGCTTGCTCTGTACTGTCATTAACATGATCAAGCATAACGTATTCAATAGTTGCTTGTTTGTTGGCTTTTGAACCATCTATATATCGTCCTGCTGCTGCAATGAAATCTTCTAATGGATATTTTTTATTAATAGGCACTAGTTCATCACGCAATTTATTATTAGGCGCATGAATTGAAATAGCCAAAGCACAATCAATTTTTTCTTTTAACATGTCTAATGCAGGCACAACACCTGATGTACTCACTGTTACGCGACGCTTAGATAAACCATAACCTAAATCATTTAACATGGTATCAAGTGCAGGAATTAAGTTTTTCATATTTAATAGCGGTTCACCCATACCCATCATAACGATATTGGTAATAGGTCGCGTACCAGCAATACGTGTTGCGCCAATATCATTAGCAACACGCCATACTTGGCCAATAATTTCAGCCATAGATAAATTGCGGTTGAAGCCTTGCTGAGCCGTAGCACAGAAGGTGCATTCTAATGCACAACCAACCTGAGACGACACACACAGCGTGGCACGATCATTTTCAGGGATCCATACAGTTTCGACTTCTTGTCCGCCTTCAAGTTTCAAGGCGTATTTAATCGTACCGTCTTCGGATACTTGCTTTTCAGAAATATCTGGAGCACTAATAATACAATCACGCTGTAACTTTTCTCGTAATTTTTTATTTATGTTGGTCATTTGTTCAAAATCACTGTAACCAAAGTGATAAATCCACTTCATGATCTGATCCGCTCTAAACGGTTTTTCACCAATAGAATCAAAGTACTCACGCATACCTTTATGATCAAAATTAAGTAGGTTTATTTTTTTGCTAACATCACTCATACAACAGGGTCTCAATAACAATGATAATGACAGGCTAATTTTTAATTGATAACTAATTAAAGAAAAAAGAAGAAAGAAAAACAACCAGAAAAATACGGGGGGATTGTACGCTTTTCAAGCATAAATCGCAATTTTATTCGTTTAACTCACACTACATTAACGATAAATTTACGAAACATGGATAGCTTTACATTTGCCTTAAAAACAAAAGGATTTTACCAATGACTTGATAAAATCCTTTTTCAGCTTTAGTCAACTTAATGCTGACTAAATAACTTATCTAGTGCGAGAACAAATTTCATCATCGCTAAAGAAGTAAGCAATTTCACGAGCAGCTGATTCTAAAGCATCAGAGCCATGAGCAGCATTTTCATCAATTGAATCAGCAAGATCAGCACGGATAGTACCTGCTAATGCTTCAGCTGGGTTAGTAGCACCCATAATTTCACGGTTTTTAAGAACAGCGTTTTCGCCTTCTAAAACTTGTACCATTACTGGACCTGAAGTCATGAATTCAACTAAAGCGCCAAAGAAAGGACGTTCGCTATGTTCAGCGTAGAAACCCTCTGCTTTTTCTTGGCTTAAATGAAGCATTTTAGATGCAACAATTTTTAAACCAGCAGTTTCAAAACGGTTGTATATTTGACCAATAAAGTTTTTAGCAACTGCGTCCGGTTTTACGATAGAAAAAGTACGTTCGATAGCCATGATAAGCTCCTCTCGATAGATTAAATT
>JAWSUX010000263.1:0-938 GCA_033852215.1 Colwellia sp.
TATCTGTGCAATTATCTGTGGTTGTGATGATTTTTGTGCTATTGAAGAATATGGTAAATCTAAAGTAGATTGGTTTAAAAGCTTTTTAGATTTAAAACATGGCATACCAAGCCACGATACATTTTCTGATGTATTAAATCGTGTAAAACCCAAAGAGTTTTCCGAGGCATTTACCAAATGGGTGAGTCAACTTGGTAACTTGAGGGATGATATTGTTTCTGTCGATGGCAAAACCATGCGCAGAACATTAGACAAAGCTTCTGGTGCTTCAGCTGTACACCTTGTCAGTGCTTGGTCAGCCAAAAACAACTTATGCTTTGGGCAAATAAAGGTGAATGAAAAATCTAATGAGATCACCGCCATTCCTTTGTTATTGGATTTATTAGACATAAAAGGGGCAACCGTCACGATGGATGCCATGGGTTGCCAGTTTGCGATAGCCGATAAAATCGTAGACGCTCAAGCAAATTATGTTTTAGCGTTAAAAGGCAATCAAGGTGAATTCCATGATGATATTAAACTATTCCTAGAAAGAAATTTGGTCAGTAAATTTAAAAGCATTTCGCATACCGTCAGTGAAATTACCAATGGTGACCATGGACGTATTGAACAAAGAGCTGTTTGGTTGACCACCGATGTACAATGGTTAATTGAGCGCCACCCTAGATGGAAAAGCATCAAAGGCATTGCCATTGTGGATTCAACAAGAGAAGTTCAAGGAAAGGTATCACGTGAGCAACGGCTTTATATTACAAGCCATGGTGATAAAAAAGCCGATTTTATTGCTAATGCAATACGAAGCCATTGGTTTGTTGAAAATAAACTTAATTGGCAATTAGATGTTAGCTTGAATGAAGATCAGAATCGTGTGAGCAGTGGGTAGGGGGCAGAAAAGTTTTCAATGATGAATAAAATAGCACTGAATATACTAAAGAATG
>JAWSUX010000264.1:0-3670 GCA_033852215.1 Colwellia sp.
TTTATCAGATAAGTCATTATTAGCTTTATCTAAATGAACACTTGGCCCTGAAGCAACAGCGGTGAACGACACAAGTGTCGATACGCTGCATAGTATGCCGAAAGTAGCGGCTAGAATTAATTTTTTCATTAGTGTGAAACCCTCTCTGGCACTGGTTTAGTATTCTCATTTTTAGAGTAGAACCATAAAGCAATGAAGAAACCAAAGTAACCAAAACTAGCAATAATACCAATCAAGTTAGCAATAGGTGTTGCTGGCATAGTACCTAGGGCGCCAAGAATGATAAAAGAAATAGCAAATTGAATTAAGTTAGCTAAATGCCATTTTGAACGGAAACGTACAGATTTAACCGTACCACGGTCAAACCAAGGTAATAAAAACAACATAACGATAGCACCAAACATAGCAACTGCACCTAATAACTTATCAGGAACAACACGTAAGATGGTATAAAATGGACCAAAGTACCATACAGGTGCAATATGCTCAGGTGTTTTCAAGCCATTTGCAGGGGTAAAGTTTGGCGCTTCCATAAAGTAACCACCGCCTTCTGGAGCAAAAAACATAACCCAACAGAAAATGAATAAGAAACCAACAATGGCCATTAAATCTTTTACTGTGTAATAAGGATGGAAAGGTATTGCATCAACAATATCGTATTTTCCGCTATATTGTTTGTGGAAAGTAAATTTACTTAATTCTTCAGGTTTAACACTACCTTTAGGTTTTTTAATATCCACGCCATCGGGGTTATTTGAACCGACTTCATGAAGCGCAAGAATATGTAAAAAAACTAAAACAACAATAACCAATGGCATTGCAATAACATGTAAGGCAAAGAAGCGATTTAAGGTAGCACCAGAGATAACGTAATCACCACGAATCCATAATGTCAAATCATCACCAATAATTGGAATAGCGCCAAACAGGGAGATTATAACTTGTGCGCCCCAGTAAGACATGTTGCCCCATGGTAATAAATAGCCCATGAAAGCTTCAGCCATTAATACTAAGAAGATCAACATACCGAAGATCCAAAGTAACTCACGAGGCTTTTGGTACGAACCGTACATTAAACCACGCATCATATGTAAGTAGATAACAACAAAAAATGCCGAAGCACCTGTTGAATGCATATAGCGTAGCAACCAACCAAAGTCGACATCACGCATGATGTATTCAACAGAGGCAAAGGCACCTTCACCAGATGGTTCGTAACTCATGGTTAACCAAATTCCCGTAAAAATTTGGTTAGCTAACACTACAGAAGCTAATATGCCGAAAACATACCAAATATTGAAGTTTTTTGGTGCTGGGTATTGTGCAACGTGCTTGTTCCAAGCATCTGTTACAGGTAAACGCTTGTCTATCCAACCCATGAAATCAGTAAATACTTTCATTAACATTATGCGTCTCCTTTACTTGAATCAGAGGCAACACCAATTAATAAAGTGTCATCACTAATAAATGAATGTTCAGGAACCACTAAGTTTAATGGTGCAGGAACGCCTTGGAAAACACGACCAGCCATATCAAATTTACTACCGTGACATGGACAGAAAAAACCGTTTGGCACGCCTTCAACGAATTGGTCAAAATCACCACCGTGGTGAGTAGGAGCACAACCTAAGTGAGTACAAACACCTAAAGCAACTAAAAATTCAGGCTTAATTGAACGATAAGCGTTAGTTGCGTATTCAGGTTGTTGAGCTTTTTCAGAATTTGGATCACGCAATTGGTCATCGTGTTTAGCCAAGTCAGTGACGGTTTTTTCTGTTCTACGTACTACATAAACAGGTTTTCCACGCCATTCTGCACGGATTAATTGACCAGGCTGTATTTTACCTACATTAACTTCAACTGGAGCACCCGCCGCTTTCGCGCGAGCACTTGGGTTCCAGGAAGCAATAAAAGGCACCGCCGCACCGACCACGCCAACACCACCAACCACAGCAGTTGCTGCAGTTAGGAAACGTCTGCGGCCGTTATTCACAGGCACATTGCTCATTCATACTCTCCAACTAGGACACTAAAAAAACAATTGTAGTTATAACCTACCTATTTTTATCATCAGGCAAACAAGCACAACTTTTGTTTTTATTAGATCAAATTTATACCAAGTGGTATATCGATAAAAAAATTTTTCTGATCATAAAGAACTAGCTGGTTTTTTACAAGGATAAATGCCGCTTAGGCACTGTTAAAATAGAAATATTTAGAAAAACTTTTAAATAAGGGAGATAAAGGAGAATTTAGCACTGTTAATAGGAATGATTAACAAATACAAAACAAAATCACTAGTGTAAAATTATTAGATGTGATCATTAACAACCATAAATTGATTTAAAGAAGGCTGTTAAACAGTACTAATAAAAAAACCGACACAAGGTCGGTTTTTTGAAAGCGTATATGTACGAATACAATTGAATTCTAAATATTCTGGATTTAGACAAAGCGGTCAAGTTATGAGCCCCTGAGCTTAGAATTCCTAAGTGACTGGGGCGAATAACGTAGACAATGCCGTATAAATTCTGAATATAACGAATTTTAACGTTTTGAGAATTGTGGTTTCTTACGTGCTTTATGTAAGCCCACTTTCTTACGCTCAACTTTACGCGCATCACGAGTTACGAATCCAGCTTTACGTAATTCACCACGTAAAGTTTCATCAAAAACCATTAATGCACGAGTAATACCGTGACGAATCGCGCCAGCTTGACCCGAAATACCACCACCAACTACGGTGATGTTAAAATCAAACTTTTCTAACATTTCAACTAACTCTAATGGTTGACGAACAACCATACGAGCAGTTTCACGACCGAAGTACGTAGAAATGTCACGTTTGTTAATTGTGATTGCACCGTTACCAGCTTTCATAAACACACGAGCAGTTGAGCTCTTGCGACGACCAGTACCGTAATATTGATTATCAGCCATTGCTTAAAGCTCCAAAAGTTGTGGTTGTTGGGCAGTATGTGCATGTTCAGAACCTGCATATACTTTTAATTTGCGGAACATTTCACGACCTAAAGGACCTTTAGGTAACATGCCTTTCACTGCAAATTCAAGAACGCGTGTTGGTGCTTTTTCAATTAGCTTTTCAAAGCTAATTTGCTTAAGGCCACCAGGGAACTCAGTATGCGAGTAGTAAATTTTACCCTTCGCTTTATTACCTGTCACACGTACTTTCTCAGCATTGATTACAACGATATAATCGCCAGTATCTACGTGAGGAGTATATTCTGCTTTATGCTTACCGCGTAAACGGGTTGCAATTTCAGTAGCGATACGACCTAAAGTTTTATCTTCGGCGTCCACTAAGAACCATTCGCGTTGTACGCTTGCTGGTTTAGCTACAAAAGTTTTCATTAAAAAACCCAATCTTATAAATGTTACTTAAATAACAAACTAAAAATTAGCTTGTCGGTTAATATAGATCACGCTATTACCCCTTCGAGTATCGAATCTAACGCCCTTTTCACCACAAAACACAAACTTTAAAACAAGCGAAATTGTAGTAAATCAGACAATTTGTAACGTAGGGAGCGCGGATTATACAGAAGGATTAAAAAAAAATCACCTAGATTTACTATTAAAAAGTAAATAAATATCAATTACTACTTAGGATGTGCTTATTGTTAAATACATATACCTGTGATCAATGAAG
>JAWSUX010000638.1:0-485 GCA_033852215.1 Colwellia sp.
ATTATTCATTTCTAACGCAACTAACTGATCACAACCGCCAACATGTATATCATCTATAAATATTTGCGGTACAGTATAAGCACCGTTACTGCGCCCAATCATCACTTCTCGTAGCGCCATATCACCATCAATTTTAATCTCGTGATAATCAAGTGACTTACTTTTCAGTAACGCCAGTGCATGTGTGCAATAAGGGCAGTATGCTTTGGTATAAATTTCAACTTTAGCCATTGCAATTAATCTCTTATTTTAAATGATTATTACTTGCTAACAGGTAACCCTGCACTAAGCCATGCGTTCATACCGCCTTTCAAAACACTAACGCGTGTAAAACCAGCTTTGAATAAATCATTCGCAATTTTCACAGCACTCATTCCTGCACTGCATACTACAATAATGGGTTGTGCTTTATGCTTTTCAAGGCTAACAAAGCCATTTTTATTGATTTTTTCATTCGATAAACTGACTGCATCGAGAATGTGGCT
>JAWSUX010000265.1:0-1870 GCA_033852215.1 Colwellia sp.
TCCGCTTATTGCGGCGTTATAAGCCTAAGGGATATTGTGAGAATAATTAAACTAGTTCTGTTTTCAATCTACTTTTCGAGTAATGCCTTTGCCCAAAGTTATATTTGCGGTGACACTCAAGTTACTATCGAAAAACAGGGGGAGTTTGAAAGCTCAAGAGTTCATATATCAGCTCAAGTTAATGAGCATGAAACTAGTTTATGGCTACACAGCGTTGACCATGTTAATGGCGTCTGCGTAACAGATAAAAGAAATAGAAACAAAATACTAATAAAGGCACACTGTGGCGGGTCTGGTTGTTCAGAAAAAACATATACCCTTATTGATGCAAGGACCTTGATGGTCGAGTTAGTTCCTGTGCAAGGTACAAATAATTTAAGCACAGTTGAAAGTATTTTAGGTAAAAAAATCACGGAGTAAACGGCATATAACAAGCTGTTTAATCAGGACAAAATACAGTTAGCTGCGTTTCGTCCCTCAACATTTTAGCCAACAATTTTTTGCCCATTATTAGGGCGTTAGTTGTCCGCACAAGATCGAATGTTTTATTTTCGCATTTAGTTGTCAACACAAGCTTTTGTGCTTGGTTCAATTCTTTGGTTTGGCAATGGAAGTGCCGTTCAATCTTTACTTCCTTTTTGCCCAACCCAGTTTTCGCCTTGCGTAGTTTGTTGGTATAAATGCCTTTAGTTTTTAAGGCTCAAAATTCACGTTTAGGTGTTTATTGCGGAAGTATTTATTGATTCTTCCGTCTATCCCGTAAACGTGGTAACTTATTGTAAAATTGGTGCTTTTAATAACCAGCAACTAACAAGGCAATTAAACGGACACGTAACAGTTGGCTCGGTTCCGCTTCGCTTCACATTTTAGCCAACAATTACTTAGCCGCTTATTGTGGCGTTATGAATTTTTCGGAGTTTAGATGTATCTTAAGTTTATATGTGTAGGTATTACTGTTATTTTACTTTCTGCTTGCCAATCTACGTCACTATCTCAACAGGCTTTCGGTGTTAAGTTGCCACTTTATCAAAATACTAAAATCGAAAACTCGGCAAAAATATTATTTAGTGCGGATAAGAAATATGAAAGTGAAGATGGTGTTCCATTTTTAGGAGAGCCTGTTGTTTGCACATCGCAAGGGTTACAAACAACGATTGGAGAAGGGATTAGAAATGAATCCATTCAGGTTCCTGCAAATAAAGAGGTTATCATAAGCTCTATTATTAAGTGGCACAATTCTGGGTGGGAGAAATCCTGCTGGCCATTTGTAAGTTTTATTCCAGAGTCAAACTCGGAATATGTACTAGTAAATGAAAGAATTGGCGGCAAAGGAATTTCAGCCCTTTGGACAGGTGTTGCTTTCCAATCTTGCAAAGTTTCAGTCTTTAAAATTGAAGGCGAGTCGTTCTCAAGAATTCAAACTCAAGAAAGAGCAAAGCCTTCGTGTGGTTAAATAAATTCATAACAAGCACTTCAAACGGNNGTTGGTTAGGTTCCGCTTCGCTGCACATTTTAACCAACTATTTTTGTCCGCTTAAGTGGGCGTTATATGCACAGGAGTATTTACAAAGTATGCTGCAATATTTAGTCATATCAATTGCTTTATTATCTATAGTGCTTCAGTTTTTTATTTTGCTTACACTAAAAAAATATGATCTTAGCCTAGCTACTAAATTATATGGCGGTTTTATGTTTAGCTCACAGCCAAAGCATCATATAAGAATTTGTAAATTTCTATATAACCCATTAATGTGGCAAAGCATAAAATACTTAAATATAAAAATTGCATTAACTTTAAATTTCATTTGTGTTGCCAGTTTTGTAACTCTGATCTTTACGGTTAATTAGTGCATATAACAAGCACTTCAAA
>JAWSUX010000265.1:1917-2278 GCA_033852215.1 Colwellia sp.
CTTCGAGTTTATATTTAGTATATTTGGGGAGTTACTCCTTCAAATTATAGTAGAAGTTTTAATTGAGCTTGGCTTCAATGGGGTAGCAAGTACGTTCCAAAATAGAAAGGAGCGAAATCCACTATTAGCTTTTATTGGTTATTGTATTATTGGTGGACTTGCCGGTGCCTTAAGTCTTTGGATAATCCCACATCAGGTTATCGAATCAGAAATATTCGCCCTATTAAATTTATTCATAACCCCAATTATTGCTGGCTTGCTAATGAGTTATATGGGATATCTGCGCAAACGTAGAGGTAAAGATATAATTAGGTTAGACTCATTTATTTACGGATTTACCTTTGCTTTTGCTATGGCATTA
>JAWSUX010000265.1:2338-2726 GCA_033852215.1 Colwellia sp.
GCTTAAAACGGCGTTATGCGTACAAGGAGTATTAATGAAGTTTTCAGCTCTAATTTTATTATTTTTTTGCTCGCTTAATGTTTGGGCTATCGATTTCTTTTCTATTACTGATGAAGCTCAATATCCCAAGTACAGCAAAAATGCTGTGGTTGCTATAATTGAAGATTTACAAAATAATGATGTAGAAACATCCAATTTATATATGTCAGCTAAATGTACAGAGAAGTTTTGCGATCTAGAGGTGTCCTTTAAAAACAACTTTAAATCAAATAAAAGCATTAGAGGTTGTCCTGATTTTTGTATTTACTATGGTTACAATAACGAGCATAACTACATTGTTAAAAAAGCGCACATTCGGTAAATGTACGCATAACAAGGGTTTTCAAGT
>JAWSUX010000266.1:0-183 GCA_033852215.1 Colwellia sp.
ACATTACAATTTTGACAAAAATTCGATCCAATGCCCAGAACAATTTTTGAGCTAGTACCAAAAGGTTGATTACATTTGGGACATGGATACCTAGCAGCGTAAACAATATTACGATAAAAGAGAATAAATACAGCCAATGAAAAAAGTATAGATAATGGTTTAAAAAGTATATTTGAAATAAAT
>JAWSUX010000266.1:273-1558 GCA_033852215.1 Colwellia sp.
CGTTTGATTGCCTTGTTATAAGTCTATATTACCACTAAATAATATAAAAATAGCAAACAAAACGACTAGAACCCACCACGCGGTGTATATGCGAAGGTATTTACGAATCAAGGGGTCGTTATAGTCTTTATTAGCTAATTTTGCTTCAGACCAAAAATTTGTAGCATTAACCCAAGAATCCGTTGGTTCGGATTTCATTTTGTGCCCCAACTCAACAAACCGACACTTTATTTTTACAGCAAGGGAAGGAAATGCGTATTGGGACAACGCTAATATTACGCCGATAGAAATTATTAGGTATTGAGCCATAGACTTATAACGCCAATTTAAGGGGCTGATAATAGTTTGCTAAAATTGTGAAGCGTAGCGGAACCGAGCAAACTGTTAGCAGTCCTGCTTTAAATGTTTGTTATGTTTACATTTACTAAAACGTTTCCATTATTATCTCTTTGCCTTTTGATGGAAAGTTAATAATGACCGATTCATATTGGTTTTCTACAGTCTCAATTTCGATATAGTCGCCAGATTGCAGAGTTATTTTAAGTAAATTAGGTGAGGATAAACAAACATCTGAAAATTGCTGCCTAACCAAGTTCCCCCATGGCGCGCTATTAGGAGAATCATCCCATTCATAGATGTCTCCATTGATACGAGCAATAACGCGCTCATTACAATGTATATTGACATCGCAGAATTTAAATCCAATACCGCATGAAGATATTAAAGTTGAATCAATATATTGCTCATTGAGAGCTTTTTTTAATATTTCAACAATATCAGAGTTAAATAGAATCACCGAAACTTCCCTGTAAACATAACGCCGTTTTAAGCGGCTTGTAATTGTTTGCTAAAATGTGAAACGAAGTGGAACCGAGCAAACTGTTACGAGTCCGACTTGAAAACCCTTGTTAGGTGTTTTCTGTTGATTGGGTATCAATTGTTTCGTATTCAAACCCACCTATATATTTTTGAATGATGTTATAAAAAAAGCACACTATAGCAACTGAGATATAACCAAATATTAAATAAAATATTGGAAACATAATAAACATAAAGCCAGGGAAATCTACTGCATTTCCATTTTGATCAACCTCTGGCATAAATGCTGACATCATTAAGAACATTGGAATAAAAAAAGGTAAAGTTGCTACGGCACTTAAAATACCAAAGACTTTACCATTTTGATGTGGTGATAAACGTTTGATTTGTTTTTTCATTGAAACTCCATAATTGAATAATTTTCTAAACACCTAACGCCTCAATAAGCGGAAAATTATAGTTGGCT
>JAWSUX010000266.1:1577-1826 GCA_033852215.1 Colwellia sp.
AATATACAACCCAAACCTAAACTACCTAAAGCTAACTTACCTACTATTGCTAGATATTCGTGTAAGAAGTTATTTAAGACAAACTCGTCGAGAATTACCATAGGGATTAAAGCGAACATTACAAGTAAGCTACCGTTGGTCACATAACTTGCGACATGCTCAGATTTAGAATGAGTCTCATGCAACCAACCTAATTTATATAGCAATTGCTTGAAATCTTTCACCTAAATCTCCGTGGCATATAACGCC
>JAWSUX010000267.1:0-7697 GCA_033852215.1 Colwellia sp.
TGGATTCATGGCGGTTCAGCTACCCGTGGTAGCGGCTCTTCCGACACCTACAATGGCGCTCATCTTGCGGCAGAAATAAATGCTGTCGTTATCACCATTAATTACCGATTAGGTGCACTGGGTTTACTTTATAGCCCCACTTTTTTTAATGATAACAAAGAAGACAGCTCTGGGAATTATGCCTTACTCGATATGGTACAGGCACTAAAGTGGGTAAATAATAACATTACTGCATTTGGCGGAAACCTTAACAATGTAACTATTGCTGGCAATTCATCGGCGGCTAATAGTGTCTGGGGCTTACTACAAACACCGTTGTCGGAGGGATTATTCCACCGTGCGCTTATGTCTTCTGGTATATTTGACAATACTTTTGGTGGACGTGCGGAACATTTATCTGACGGGGTAATCAATCAGCATTTGGTGAACACTGGAAATGCTACTACTATCTATGACGTACCTACAGTAAGGGAACAATTAGGTACCAGCAAAACAGCTGAAATAATGCGTAATTTATCTGCGGAAGCACTTGTTAGAGGAGGTGCGGGGCCAATGAATGTTGTTGATGGTTATGTTTTGCCTATGGGGGCATTAGAGGCTATGAACGAGGGGGCATATCACAAAGTACCGATGATTATGGGTAGTACTAAAGATGAAGGAAGTTATATGTTGGGAGTTATAATCGGTATGTTTACCGCCAAAAAGGGCGCGAGTGATCCTCTGCTTTGGCAGCAAATTAATAGCGTCCCAGAAACTCTTTATGCAATGGATGTTATTGACTTCGATTATTCTGCCGATTTCGTCGCAATTCACCAAACCTATAGTTATATGTGGAATCGTTATATTGACAAGATAATGCCCTTATTCAAAGAAAATAACCCATCGTTATATCGATATGATTTTAATTGGGATAATGTTCCTGCTCCATGGAATGAAGCGTTTGCGGCAACTCACACCATGGACTTACCGTTTTTGTTTGGTAACTTTATTACCGACAAAGATGATTTTCATCGCTTTGCTTGGACTGAAGAAAACCAACTAGAACGTGAAATGTTATCTAGTCAATTTATGGCTTACATCGGAAAATTTATGCGTACTGGCAATCCTAGTGATTCAAATGACAATGTTCAATGGCCTGTGTGGCATGACAATGAAAACAGCTCATTACCTCTACGCATTATGTTAGACGCGACTATTGAAGCAAGTGAAACAAAATATACCTATGAAGCTTTTCGAGAAAAGTTTTTTCAGCTTCCTATTGCGTCGAGATCAATTGTCGGCACGTTTGCGATATTTGGTAATTTGGAATAATATCTTATTTGTTTATAGTGAATAAAATAATAACAGGTAGTAAAAAAGACATTTTTAATAAATGTCTTTTTTGCTTTATAATTCACAAGTTCACTAAACGGTTAGGGCTTACATTAAAATTGTTATGCCAAAGCCTAGTTAACAACAAATTAGTTTATTGAATACGTTTTATTATCATATTTTCAGCCGAACGGTACACAGGCGTTTTGGGTGAGTATAAAAATTTAGCCCTTATTTCTTTAGCAAAGCAAGCTCATCGTGAGTATGTTGTAAAAAATTGGCACTAAAGTCGACTAATGAGTGAATTGAATTAGGTAACTGCTCTATGTCGATAGCATCAATAATGTTTTTTACTTCTAAACCAAGCTCGGTATCTCCTTCAATCATTAAACGGCGCTGAAAAAATAATGTGTCAGGGTCTTGTTTTCGACCTGCAATCAAGATGAGATCATCACCTGTTGCACTAAAGCTAACGTCTGCAATTATTTCTTCGCTTTTGGCAGCCATAATGAGTTTGTCTTGATCGAAACTCAGCCACCATGTTAGCGCTAAATCAGTTATTTCTATTTTTAGCCACTTGCCCTGCAAAAACTCAAAATCACCTTCTTCAATAGCTTCGCTAAATACAGAATGTAAAGCCGATAATAACAACGGTTTTTGTGCTTTATACGGCAATACACGCAAACTAGGGCGTAAGACCTTTGGCATAAAATTTATAAGATTAGCACGTATGTTTAAAGGGATTTTTTGCTCTAATGAATAAAGCTTGGTAAAAAGTTCAGTGTTATTCAAAGAGGATAAGTTAAGCACAGAAAAACTCTTACATAGTGAAATATAGTGTTTAGATTTTAGCAAGTGAGGTAAAAAGAATAATGGCACAGATCAAGTTTTCTTTAATACACATCAATAAATATTATTAACGAAGCGAATAAACTGCCCACAGTTTTGTTTTCATAAGCGGAGTTATAGTGGAATTACTTTGTCCCGCAGGTAATTTACCTGCGTTAAAAACGGCGATAGATAATGGTGCTGATGCAGTTTATATCGGCTTAAAAGATGATACCAATGCACGTCATTTTGCTGGTCTTAATTTTAACGATGGTAAGTTGGCAAAGGCGGCAGATTACGTGCATCAACGTGATAAAAAGCTGCATGTTGCCATCAATACTTTTGCTCATGCCGGCGGTGAAGAGCGTTGGCGAAAAGCGGTAGATAATGCTGTTGCTATAGGCACAGATGCTTTAATTATTGCAGATTTAGGTGTACTTGATTACGCAGCCACTAAATACCCTGATGTTGAACGTCATGTCTCAGTTCAAGCTTCTACAACTAATCTTGAAGCGATTAAATTTTTCAAAAATAACTTTGACGTTGAACGTGTTGTTTTACCAAGAGTATTATCAGTACAACAAGTACGACAATTAGCCAAATCTAGCCCTGTTCCCTTAGAAGTTTTTGCTTTTGGTAGTTTATGTATTATGGCAGAGGGGCGTTGTTATTTATCTTCCTATATGACGGGTGAATCGCCAAATACTGCAGGCGCATGTTCGCCAGCTAAGTTTGTACGTTGGCAAGAGACCGAGCAAGGTTTAGAGTCGCGATTAAATAATGTGTTGATTGACCGATATCAACCTGATGAAAATGCGGGTTATCCAACATTATGTAAAGGTCGCTTTGAAGTAGATAATAATGTTTATCATGCGCTTGAAGAGCCAACGAGTTTAAATACCTTAGCGTTAATTCCTGACTTGGTGGAAATGGGCATTGTCTCGGTCAAAATTGAAGGTCGACAGCGTAGCCCTGCCTATGTTGAACAAGTAGCCAAAACTTGGCGCATGGCGCTAGACAGTTATCAACAAAACCCTGAAAACTTTGCTGTTGAAGGCGCTTGGATGCAAACATTGGCTAACTTATCTGAAGGCTCACAAACAACCTTGGGGGCTTATCATCGTAAGTGGCGATAATAGTCACTCATCTTGTCGCTGTATTATCCAATTTATTTGTCAGAAGTACTCATTGACTATCGTCAACTCCGTGCTTCTTTCTCTAAATTGAAATATACATCGTAAAGCTGAATAACCATAAATTTACTGATTGAAAAAAAATTAGGATAACTTATGAAATTTTCATTAGGGCCAAGTTTATTTTTCTGGCCGAAAAAAGAAGTTGAAGATTTTTATCAGCAAGCTAAAAGCAGTAGCGCTGATATTATTTACTTGGGTGAAACAGTTTGCTCAAAACGGCGAGAATTACGTGCTAAAGATTGGCTAGGTTTGGCACAAGAAGTAGCGAAAGAAACCAATAAACAAGTGGTTATTTCTACCATGACTTTATTAGAGTCTCCTGCCGAGATTCAGGTACTAAAACGTTTATGTAACAATGGTGAGTTTTTAGTTGAAGCCAATGATTTAAGTGCAGTGCAAATTATGCATGATCTGAAAATGCCTTTTGTTGCAGGGCCTGCGATAAATTGTTATAACTTATCAACGCTAAAAGTTTTGATAAAACAGGGCATGACTCGTTGGCTAATGCCCGTTGAACTGAGTGGTGACTGGTTAAAAACCTTATTAGAGCAAGCGGTCGATGAAAATATTCGAGACCAATTTGAATGTGAGGTTTTTTCTTGGGGGTATTTACCTCTGGCATACTCCGCACGTTGTTTTACTGCGCGTTCTGAAGATAAAGCGAAAGACGATTGTCAGTACTGTTGCATTAACTATCCTCAGGGACGCAGTATGAAAAGTCGTGAAGGCGAACAAGTTTTTGTGCTTAATGGTATTCAAACTATGTCAGGATACCAGTATAATCTCATTAACGAAGTGCCAACCCTCGCTAATATGGGCGTTGATATTGCCCGCATTAGTGCAGACAGTAGTGCCGCTTTTCAGCAACTTGAATTTTTTAGATCGCAATTGCTTGAACCCAAAAAATATACTTTAGATAGTGTGACCGAATGTAATGGTTTCTGGCATAAAATTGCGGGTATGTCGGTTGTCTAAAATAAAATAACCAAAGAGAAAGATATGTTTACCCTTAATTTAGAAGAAATGACTCAACAAGAATTTTTAGATAATTATTGGCAAAAAAAACCAGTAATTATTCGTCAAGGTTTTAAAAAATTCAGTGATCCAATTGAAGCCGATGAAATGGCAGGTTTAGCCATGGAAGCAGAAGTAGAGTCTCGTCTTGTTCAAAAAATTGAAGGTAAATGGCAAGCCGCTTTTGGACCTTTTGAACGTTTTGATAACCTAGGCAGTGAAAACTGGTCTTTGGTAGTACAAGCATTAGATAATTTTTCTGAAGAAGCGGCTGAAATTATTGAAGCTTTTCGTTTTATACCGCACTGGCGTTTAGATGATCTTATGGCAAGTTTTGCTACACCGGGTGGCAGTGTTGGCCCACATATAGATAATTATGATACTTTTATTTGTCAGGGATCTGGCTCTCGTCATTGGCGAGTGGGTGATAATGGTAATCATGTTGAATTTGCGGCACATGAAGCGTTACTTCATGTGGAAGATTTTGATGCCATTATTGACGAAGAACTTAATACTGGAGATATCCTTTATATTCCACCAGGATTTCCACACGAAGGTATAAGTTTAGATAGCTCAATGAGCTTTTCTGTAGGTTTTAGAGCTAATTCAGCGGTGAGTTTGTTAAGCGCTTTTGCTGACCATTTAATTGACAAAGAGTGTGGTAGCCAATTATTAACTGATCCACAGCGTCAAGCAGTTAGCCATAGCGGGGAAGTATCTAATGAAGATTACGGTAGTATTAAACAGCAATTACAAAACTTGCTTGATGATGATAGTAACTTTAAAAACTTCACCGGAAATTTTTTAACTACCGCTAAACATGATTTAGACATGATGTTGCCAGATGAGCCTTTTACTCATGACGAAGTGGCTCAATTACTTACCACTCATGCTGTTAAGCGTTTAGGCGGCTTACGTGCCTTTTATTTTGAAGATACTATTAATGATGGTATTTGTTACATTAACGGTGATGATGCGCGTTTTGAGCATGAAATAGCACCGGCAGTAAAATTACTTTGTGACCAAGTAGTGGTGCAACCTAAAGAATTAGCGCTTTGGTGTAATCACAGCTCTTTTATTGCGTTAATGCTTGATTTATTAAATCAAGGTTATTGGTTTTTAGCTGAGAGCGAGTAACAGTAAGGCCTTTATAGTTAATTAACCACTAATTAGCTAAATTAGAGCATGAGTTAGCACCTAAATTAGAGCCTAGATGAGTTTACTGATCTAGGTTTTTTGTCGCTGTATTTTATGCCGCGGTAACGTTAATACGAAACGCATTAATGTTATGCGATAGCTTGTAAAGTTATTACTTGCTTGTTTATTTTGAATACGGATAATACCCCTCTTATTTCTCTCGTTACACTATAAAGCTTTTTATGCGCCTTGATAAATTTATCTGTAAAAGTACTGAACTCAGTCGAAGTGAAGCGAAAAGTTTACTTAAACGTGGTGAAGTACGAGTAAATGGTGAGGTAGCTAAAAATTCAGCCATGCAAGTACACGAAAATAATACGATTACTATTGATGACCAAGAACTGACAGCACGTAACTCACGTTATTTTATTTTACATAAAGTCGCGGATAGTATTTGCTCTAACGTTGATGAAGTTTATCCGTCGGTACTTAATTTTATTGATGTTGATAAAGCCTTTGATCTACATATTGCTGGCCGACTGGATGCAGACACTACTGGTTTAGTACTTATCACCGATGATGGTCGTTGGTCCCATAATGTTATTTCCCCTAAAAAACATTGTCCGAAAACTTACCGGGTGTGGCTGCGACTTGCTATCGATGATGAAAAGTTAATACCTTTAGTTGAGCAGTTCACCGAAGGTATTCAGCTACAAGGGGAAACAGGTTTAACTCGACCAGCAATATTAACGTTAGTGGATGAACAGGAAGTTGCACAAGCGAGTGATTATCGTCATGAGGTTTTGTTAACAATTACCGAAGGGAAATATCATCAGGTCAAACGTATGTTTGCTGCCATAGGAAATAGAGTAGTTGGCTTACATCGAGAACAAATTGGTGAGATTAAACTTGGTGATTTAGCCCCCGGTGAATGGCGTAGTTTAACCGCAGAAGAAATTGCGTTATTTTCCTAACAGCGATATTAAAATTAAAGCTTTATATAATGACAACAGTATACGAGCAACACAAAGTGAAAAGTGTACGATAAAATTAAACCCGCAATTATTTGTCTCTCAATGAGACGTTAGTAAGTAAATGAGACAGGAGTATTTATGACAAGCACGTTTAATTTTCAGCCGGTGTTAACGAGTGATAATGTTTCTATCAGACCGCTTGTAGAGAGTGATTTTGATGAATTATATGCCTGCGCCTCGGATAAAAAATTATGGCAAGGGCATCCAGCTAAAGATCGTTATAAAAAAGTAGAATTCTTAAAGTGGTTTGAAAGTGCCGTACAATCAAATACCACGCTGGTTTTTTTAGATAATGTTACAGGTAAACTGATTGGCTCTTCTCGGTTTTATACAATAGACTCGGCTCCAAATGATATTTCAATTGGTTATACCTTTCTTTCTCGTCATTACTGGGGCGGGAAAACAAACTTTGCGCTTAAAAAGTTGATGTTAGATTATGCCTTTAGCCATGTTGATAGTGTTTGGTTTCATATTGCACCATCAAATATCAGATCACAAAAAGCGACTGAAAAAATTGGTGCTGTATTTTCATGTGAAAAAATAGCACAAGTGTCAGGTGAGCCAGATAATTGGTTATTCTATAAAATAGAAAAGAATAATTGGCAGCTGAAATCAGCTAGCTAATAAAGCTTGAAACATTACGGTAAGTTGGTTACGTTTCGCATAAATAGTAACCACTCCCTTAATTACACAATAAACGGACGTTATCTTTTAGGAATAACATGGAAATCAATCAAAACGTAAAAGCAGGTCAAGCGGTATATACAAAAAGCACACTTTCTCTTTATGACTTGTGGGTGCTGGGATTTTCCAATTCATTTTTATGGAAGTGTCCAACCAAAATACTAAGAAAAACTTTTCAACAGCATTCGACTGTAAATCACCTTGATGTAGGTGTTGGCTCGGGGTATTACCTTGATAAGTGTTTATCCAATATTGAAAGAAGAGTTGCGTTATTAGATCTAAATAAGAACAGTTTAAATACAACGGCTGCTCGTATTAGTCGATTCAGCCCTGAGGTCTATTGTGATAATGCATTAGAGCCATTAAGTACAGAATGTGAAAAATTCGACTCGATAAGTGTTAACTATTTACTGCATTGCCTGCCAGGAAATTTGACAGAAAAGTCTATTATGTTTAAACACCTAGATAAATTGCTAAATGATAAAGGCGTTTT
>JAWSUX010000268.1:0-5209 GCA_033852215.1 Colwellia sp.
TACTTAATGCACTAGCGGGTATTGCTGTTGCAAAAGAAGAAGGCGTAGACAATCAGGCTATTTGCCAAGCATTAAGTGAATTTGCTGGTATAGGCCGTCGTTTTGAGCAACTTGCTAATTTAAGTACCGATGCTGGCAATATGGTATTGGTTGATGATTATGGTCACCACCCAAGTGAGGTGAAAGCAACCATTCTGGCAATGCGACAAGGCTGGCCAGATAAACGTTTAGTCATGATATTCCAACCACATCGATATTCTCGTACCCGAGATTTATATGAAGATTTTGTTGAAGTACTCTCTGAAGTTGACTGTTTATTTTTATTAGATGTTTATGGCGCAGGTGAGACACCAATTACTTCAGCAGACAGTAAAAGTTTAACTCGTTCGATTCGCCAGCGAGGGCAGTTAGAGCCTATTTATGTTAGTGATGTGGATAAATTACCTGAATTATTAGCAACACAATTACAAGATAATGACATGGTCATTACGCAAGGTGCGGGCAGCATAGGAGCTGTTGCTAGTAAATTAGCAGGTCATAAACTACTGAATTCTGCTCAAGTAAAAAGTAATGCCACACAGGAAAAGAGTGAGTAGTGATGACTAGTGATAAATTAATACAAGCTAACAAAGCCGAAAAAATTAGTGCGCTTAAACAAGAGACTATTGCGGTTTTGTACGGAGGCAATTCTGCCGAGCGTGAGGTATCACTTAACTCAGGTCTAGCTATTGGTAAAGGTCTTGAAAAAGCTGGTTTTAATGTTCTACTTATAGATACTAAAAATATTGCTTTGACAGAATTGGCTAAGCAAAAAATTGACCGCGTTTTTATCGCTTTGCATGGTCGTGGTGGTGAAGACGGCTGCCTGCAAGGCGCATTAGAATACCTTGGTTTACCTTATACTGGTTCAGATGTTTTAGGCTCGGCATTGTCAATGGATAAGGTACGTAGTAAACAAATATTTAAAGCGTGTGATTTACCAACAGCCGCTTTTGCAGTGATTGAAAAAAATGAATTTAGCAATTTATGTAATAAAGAAGGTGCGTTAGCTGAAATACTTAATAATCTTGGCGGTAAAATTATGGTTAAACCCGCTAATGAAGGCTCGAGTATTGGTATGGCACAAGCAAATTCTGAGGAGCAGTTAGAAAATGCGTTAACTGAAGCTTTTGGCTTTGATCATCAAGTGTTGTTAGAAGCTTGGATAGATGGCCCTGAATATACCGTTGCCATATTAGGGGATGAAGCCTTACCTGCAATTCATATGGAAACACCACGTGAATTTTATGACTATGAGGCTAAGTATCAATCAACAAGTACTCAATATCATTGTCCGTGCGGTTTGAGTGACGAAGATGAAAGTGCTTTGAAAGCTCTTTCATTACGTGCTTTTAATGCAACAGGAGCCAAGGGCTGGGGACGTGTTGATATTATGCGAACAGACTCGGGTGAGTGGCAATTGCTTGAAGTTAATACAGTACCGGGCATGACCGAAACGTCTCTAGTACCCAAAGCAGCTAAAGTATATGGTTTGAATTTTAGTGACTTGGTTACTCGTATTTTATTACTAAGCGTTAAGGAGTAAGTGCAGAATATGGCCGCTAAAAATAATGACAATAACGCTAGCCGTGATGTTAATTATCAGGCTATCACTCAGCCTATAACACCATTGGCTTTTGGTTTAGGTATATTATTTTTTCTGTCTGTTTTATTTAGCTTAATTAGTATTACTTGGTGGCTTGGTCAACGGATTGTTGGGCAAGAAAGTGTGCCGGTTACGTCAATTGATGTTGTGGGTGAAATGAATTATAGCCAGCGTGACGATATTATGACGGCAATTGAAACTATCGATTTAGGTAATTTTTTTCAAGTTGATGTTGATGATGTGCAAAAACAAGTATTGGCTTTACCTTGGATTTACTCTGTAGCGGTAAGGAAGCAATGGCCTAATCAACTTAAAATATACGTGGTTGATCAAAGTCCAGTAGCTTTATGGAATGGTGACTTTTTATTAAATAAGTTTGGTAAAGCTTTTCAAGCAGACATTAGACGAGTAAATCATGCTTTACCACAGTTTTTTGGACCCGAAGGAACAGAAGAATTGGCTTTGGTTAATTATAATGATATTAATGAGTTACTAGGTTTTGATGGCTTGGATATCGATGAGTTGATATTGACAGAGCGCTTCTCTTGGCAGTTGACGTTAAATGACGGTGTTACGTTGAATTTAGGACGAGAAGAGCGAGTTAAACGTATTGTTCGTTTTATGGATGTCTACCCCGCGATTAAAGCACAGCTTGCACTAAAAAATAAGACAAAACGTAAAGGAAAAAAAAATACAGAAAAAGATAAAAATCAGGCGGTTGATTACATAGATTTGCGGTATGATACGGGATTGGCTGTCGGTTGGAAAATTGTGGCTAAAAAATCAGCAGTCAATGTAACAACAAGCGCAATAAACAACAAAAGAAAGATAGGGCTAAATGTCTAAACTAGCAGAAAGAAAATTAGTTGTCGGTCTTGATATTGGCACGTCAAAAATTTCCGTAGCGGTAGGTGAAATTACCCCTGACAATCAATTAAGTATTGTTGGCGTTGGCAATCAACCAGCACGAGGTATGGATAAAGGCGGCGTTAATGATTTGAATTTGGTTATCCAATCAGTTCAACGCGCTGTAAATGAAGCTGAGTTAATGGCTGATTGTCGTATAAGTTCTATCTATTTAGGAATTTCAGGCAAACACATTAGTTGTCAAAATGAAAATGGCATGGTGCCAATTAATGACAAAGAAGTGATCCAAGAAGATGTAGATAACGTTATTCATACCGCACGTTCGGTGCCTATTTCTGCAGAACGCCGAATGTTACATGTATTACCCCAAGAATACAGCATTGACTGCCAAGATGGTATAAAAAGCCCTATAGGTATGTCTGGTGTACGTATGGAAGCGAAAGTCCATATTGTTACTTGTGCTAATGACATGGCTAAAAACTTAACAAAATGTGTTGAACGATGTGAATTAGCCACAGATCAATTAATTTTTTCAGCGTTAGCATCAAGTTATGCTGTATTAACAGATGATGAAAAAGAGTTGGGTATTTGTGTCGTTGATATGGGCGCGGGCACGATGGATATTTCCGTTTTCACTGGTGGCGCTTTACGGCATACCGCAGTGATACCAGTGGCAGGTAATCAAGTAACTAGCGATATAGCCAAAATATTTCGTACGCCACTTAGCCATGCTGAAGAAATTAAAGTGCAATACGCCTGCGCATTAAAGCAGCTGGTAAGCATGGAAGAAACGATAGAAGTACCAAGTGTGGGTGGCAGACCTGCTCGTACTATGTCTCGTCATACCTTGTCAGAAGTTGTTGAACCGAGGTATCAAGAGTTATTTGAATTAATTCAAGAAGAGATTCGAGAGTCGGGTTTAGAAGATCAAATTGCTGCTGGTTATGTCTTAACGGGTGGTACAGCAAAAATGGAAGGTGTAGTCGAATTTGCTGAAGAAATTTTTCAAATGCCAGTGCGTATTGCTAAACCTTTAGCGGTACAAGGTTTAAAAGAATATGTAAATGATCCAAGTTATGCCACGGTTGTTGGCTTATTGCATTATGGGATGCAAGCCTCAACTGAAGAAAACCGTGAAAGCAATAAAAAAGAAGGTGTTGGTGATTTATGGTCACGCATACAAGCTTGGTTCAAAGGCGAATTTTAAAAAATTATCAAAAACTGTTAAGTAAAACGGAGAGAGAGAATGTTTGAATTGATGGAAGACCATAACGAAGAAGCGATAATTAAAGTTATCGGTGTTGGCGGCGGTGGCGGAAATGCTGTTGAGCATATGGTGTCACAAACGATTGAAGGTGTAGAGTTTATTACGGCGAATACTGATTCTCAGGCGCTTCGTAACTCTTCAGCCAATGTAACTTTACAATTAGGGGCTGATGTCACTAAAGGTTTAGGTGCGGGTGCTAACCCTGAAATTGGCCGTTGTGCAGCAGAGGAAGATAGAGAGACTATCAGACAGACCTTGCAAGGTGCTGATATGATCTTTATTGCTGCAGGCATGGGTGGTGGTACAGGTACAGGTGCCGCACCTGTTGTTGCTGAAGTTGCGAAAGAAATGGGAATATTAACGGTTGCCGTTGTGACCAAACCTTTCCCATTTGAAGGCAAGAAACGCATGAATTATGCGGATCAAGGCATTGATTTTCTATCAAAAAATGTGGATTCATTAATTACTATTCCTAATGAAAAGCTATTAAAGGTTTTAGGACCAGGCACTAGCTTACTTGATGCGTTTAAAGCAGCAAATAATGTTTTACTTGGTGCTGTCCAAGGCATTGCTGAACTAATCACTCGTCCAGGTTTGATCAATGTTGATTTCGCCGATGTTCGCACTGTTATGTCAGAAATGGGCACAGCAATGATGGGCTCAGGTATCGCTTCAGGTGATGATAGAGCTCAGGAAGCAGCAGACGCAGCTATTTCTAGCCCATTATTAGAAGACGTTGATTTAGCGGGCGCTCGCGGTATATTAGTTAATATTACAGCTGGAATGGATATTAGCATTGATGAGTTTGAAACTGTTGGTAATGCGGTTAAAGCTTTTGCTAGTGAAAATGCTACGGTTGTTGTTGGTGCAGTTATTGACATGGATATGACTGATGAACTAAGAGTGACGGTTGTTGCGACAGGTATTGGTGCAGAAAGTAAACCGGATATAACACTTGTTAATCCTATGCCTATGGTAGAACCAAAAGTTGTTGGTGCTGATTATACACCAGCTGCGCCACAAACAGCTATTCATGTAAGTACTGAAACTATTGAAATGACAGATAGTAATGTACAAAAAGTTGCTGTAGCAGATTTAGATAATTATTTAGATATTCCCGCTTTTTTACGTAAGCAGGCAGACTAATTTACTTATTGGCTTTATTACAATAAAACACAGTAAGTAACAGAAAAGCACTAGGTAACAGTAGCCCTGTACGTGTAAGGTAAATACAGTACGTAAATTTAGTTATTATTGAAGTGTTTATATTATTGTTATTTTTTGATTTGATAGTCGTTTTTTGCTATATTACGCGACCTTAAAATCAGCATTTCTCTGATAGGGTTGGTTTAGTAAAATAAAGTGTTAGTAAATAACTTCTGATAGTTTAAAAATTAGCGAGCATTGCGCTATTTTTAGATAGGTGATAT
>JAWSUX010000269.1:0-5082 GCA_033852215.1 Colwellia sp.
ATTGTTTTAGCAGAAAAAGGTGTTGGCGTTGATATAGATTTAGTTGATCTAGATAACTTGCCAGAAGAGTTGTTGGACTTAAACCCCTACGGTACCGTACCAACATTAATCGATCGTGAATTAGCCTTATACGAAGCTAAAATTATTGTTGAATACTTAGATGAACGTTTTCCCCATCCACCATTGATGCCAGTTTATCCTGTGTCACGTGGTCGTAGTCGTTTAACGATGCATCGCATTGAGCAAGATTGGTATAGTCTTACTAAAGTGATCATGTCTGGCACTGCTACTGAAGCAGAAAAAGCCCGTCAAGAATTAAAAGAAAGTCTATTAAGTGTTGCGCCTATTTTAAATGAAGCGCCTTACTTTATGAGTGAAGAATATAGTTTAGTGGATTGTTATTTAGCTCCATTATTATGGCGTTTACCTTGTTTTGGTATCGAACTTGATGGCGAAGGCTCTAAAGCACTTAAAACGTATATGTTACGTTTGTTTGAGCGTGAGTCATTCCAAGCGTCATTAACGGAAGAAGAACGTGAATTACGTTTTGGTCATCCAGCGTAATGACAACGCAACAGACTAGCACTATGAGCTCAAATAAGCCTTATTTAGTTAAAGCTTTTTATGACTGGATCTCAGATAACGATTTAACACCTTATATTGTGGTAGACATAAATGTTTATGGCGTATTAGTGCCGATGAGTTATGTCGCCGATGGTCAAATTGTGTTAAATATAGCCAGCAGTGCTGTTGGTACTATTGTCTTAGGCTCTGATGTTATTGAGTTGAGTGCGCGTTTTGGCGGGAAATTAGAGCATATCACTGTACCTTATGGGGCCGTTGCTGCTATATACGCAAAAGAAAATGGCGCAGGTACTTCATTGCCTATTGAGCATCCTAGTGATGAAGATATTGAAGCGCTTGATGATGCACAGCAAAAGGATAAGCCGCATAGAAAGCCCAAACCTAGTCTCAGCAGTGTTACCTCTTCAGATGATGATAAGGAAAAATCAGCGAAACCTAAAAGTAAAAGTAAAGCGAGTTTGAAAGTTATCAAATAAGTCTTTATTACAACAAGGTTTGACTCTTTTTTGCTATAAAGTCAGTTTGAAATTAATTCAGACTGACTTTTTTATTGGCCATTATATTAAATATATTCAAACGCTTTAAATACTCGACTAATACCACTAATGTTTCGAGTAATATCAACAGCTGTATCGGCTTCTTTTTTAGTCACTAATCCCAGTAAGAATACCTCGCCATTCTCGGTAACCACTTTGATATCTTTTGCGTTAACTTTATCGCTAGCAAATAATGCTGATTTTACTTTTGATGTTAACCAAATATCGTTAGTTTGAGTAGTAATTGAAGTATTAGAGCTTATGCGTATTTGATTATGAATGCGATTAACTCCCTTTACTTGAGTGACTGTTTTAATTGCTAAGTCTCTTAGATAAGTATTAGGGGCTTGACCAATAATTAATACCGAAGCATTGAAGCTAATAACATGTAAATTGGTATTATCTGTTAGTGACTTCTGCTTTGCTAAGTCATTATGAGCAGTAAACTCTATGCTTTGATCATCTATTTGGCTACCTAAACTTCGGCGATCAGTTGCCATTGCCGCACCTGCAGTAATACCAGCAACGGTAGCAACCGCGCAACCTTGTATTGTTGCTGCTAGCATTAAAATAGCGGCAAGTTTTACGCTTTGTTTTATAGGGTGTTTTAAATGTAATTTATAATGCGTCATTTATGCCTCTGCTTGTGGAAATAACGTGGTATCGATTATTTCACATAAGCTGTGTAATACCACTAAGTGTACTTCTTGAATTCGGGACGTTCGTGCTGACGGCACTCTAATCTCCACATCATTTTCGCCGAGTAAACCAGCAATATCTCCACCGTCAGCGCCAGTTAAAGCAATGATGGGCATATCACGTGATACCGCACTTTCAATGGCTTTAATAACATTACGAGAGTTACCGCTGGTTGATATCGCCAGTAATACATCGCCATTATTCCCTAACGCGCGGATCTGCTTAGAAAATACTTCGTCATACTGATAATCGTTGGCAATAGAGGTAATTGTTGATATATCGCTATTTAATGAGATAGCGGGCAAACTTGGGCGTTCCGTTTCGTACTTATTTAATAGTTGCGCGCAAAAATGTTGAGCATGGCTAGCTGAGCCACCATTACCACAAGAAATGATTTTATTGCCACCTAATAAGCATTGCACTAATACCATACCTGCATGCTCAATAAACGGTGCTAGAAGCTCACTGGCGGCTATTTGTGTTTGAATACTTTCGGTAAAGTTGTCTTTGATCTGATCTAACATGAAAAAGTGAGTTCCGTAATAAGTACTTTAATAAGTGAATATGAATTAAAAGGCATTCTGTAGCCAAGTAATTTCAGGCTGTTGTATATCGCCTGTCAGCGCGATAACATCACAACGACATGAGGTATTATATTCATTTAACCCCGACTGATGTAGATAAAATGTTACGCAATGTTTGATTTTTTGCTGTTTAGCATAAGATACAGCGGCTAATGCGCCACCAAAGTGATTATTTTTACGATATTTTACTTCAACAAAAACATATGTTTCTCCATCGCGCATAACCAGGTCTATTTCACCTTGTCGGCAATGTATGTTTTTATCAAGCAACTGTAACCCTTGCGATATTAAATGTTGCGCGGCAAATGCTTCAGTTAAATTTCCCTGCTGACGGGTAGTTTGTTTTTCTGTATCATTATTAAACATAGTTTTAATTTAACGTCCTAATAGAAAAGGCTAGTCAATAATGACTTGGCTAACTCCTTTGTTATGGTAGCGACCCCAAATAAGGCTGCGTGTTAAAATGTTATCATTTAACTGTAAAACACCCGTCTGACCAAAGTGATGAATATACGGTGCTTGCTGCATTAGGTTAAGTTTATTGATCAAGTTATAGCTGTCAAAGCCCATGGCAAATATACGTGACAAGCTATCATTACGGCTTGGCCATAATTGTGAACTTAATTTGGCTAAGCTCTTATTTTGGCCTGTTGATTTAAGTAACCAAGGCATCTCAGTAAAGGTTAATCCTTGCAGGTCATTAGCACTATTCATATCATTTTTAATGCTATGGCTTCTTGAGCTTGCATAAATAGGAATAAGTGCAGAAAAAGGGCTGATATTAACGTCAATATAAGGTTTAACCAAGCGTGTTTGTTGAGCTGAGCCGACAACATAAATCATATCTACATCACGGCGGTTGCGCGTTTGTGCCTTTATCGTTTGTTTGAGCTTACTTTGCAATTCATCAATTCTACTTTGACTTGCTTTGACATCAAGGCTCGCTTTTAAACTGTTTTGCATTGCCTTGCCTTGCTCGAAATAAACAATGTCGAGTGACTGACCGGTTTTTTCTTGCCATTGTTTAACAAAGGCGAGCGCAATACGCTGACTTACATTGTCTTGATGGCTTAAAACGATAGCTTGTTTAAAGCCAACCTGGCTAAGGGTTGCTGCTGCTTGTATCGCCTCATCTTCTGGACGCATAGAAAATGCCACTTGATTGCTTGCCAATGTTTTCAGGTTTGGCAGATTAAGAAATAATGTTGGTAAGTTAATCACTTGTACATTATTTATTTCACTATCACTGACTATTGCTAAGTCTATGTCTATATCTTCTTCGGGTATTTTGTTTTGTTGTTCATTACTCGTTGATGTAATACTAAGTTCAAGATACTTATCGAGGTGTGACTTTAATAATGGTCCGATGACAAAGTCAATTTTTTTATCGCTCAATTCGGCCGGCAAATTCGGCCAATTGACTGTATTGCTATCAAAAAAATGTAGCGTTTTTTCTATGTTATTTGGGCTATTATCTTGCTCAAATGCAGCTAGAATACCCTGTTGTATAGCGAGACCTGCATTTTTTTGATTTCCTGTTAGTGGCAGAATCACGGCAATATTTTCTAGCACCTTTTGAGTTAAGCTCTGTTGTAATAATTGTTGTGCAATACTGTTAGCAGGGTGGTTTGGATATTGGCGTTGCCACTGTGTTATATAACGGGAAAATTGTTTGGCATTGCCACCAAATTTATTGGCGTATTGGTTTAGTTTCAACCAACCATTTAAATAAGGCGCTTTTCTTTTGGTTAATAACTCAACTTGCCATGGTGATAACATTTTTATTTTTTGCCATAGTAATAACTTGGCGTCTTTAATTAAGTCTTCACTGTGATAATCATTTAAAGAAAAAGCATATAAGCTTGCTTGTAATGAGGCAATAGCTTTATTTTTTGTCAATAACACCTTACTTTTTAATTGGTAATAATCATAGGTGAGCGTTAAGTTATGCTGATGAGCAAATAAAACAATATTCTCAAGTTCTTGGTAGCTTAAATCATTTAAATTAAGTGCTTGATAACTCATTGCCTTTATTAGCATAAGTTGCATTAATTGTGTTGCTGGAAAAAGGTACTGATTAGGTGAAGTACCTTTTTCAATCACTGACTTTGAATTCAGTTGTAAAGTTTGCTCGGCTAACCAGATGGCTTTGTTATAATTTTTTTCTTGAAAATAGAGCTGACAAGCGTTTGGTAAGCTTTTTATTACTTGGTTAATTTCCGCCTTATCAACATCATCATTGCTAATCATCTCTTGAGCCAAGGTTATTGTTTGCTCGGCATTGAGTATTTGTGAGGATGAGTCTTTCGCAACCACCACTTCTTTGATGATTTTTTTCTGCGGTGTATGCGAGCTACAGCTTGTTAATAATGAAATTAATAGCATGAATAAGCTGACTATTTTAATTAGTTGAGCAAGCTTTGATAAACAGGTGTTGTTAATAAAACATATTAGCGATGAAATAGTTTGACCCACAATGAAAAATCCGTGCATTTTGTCTTAGGTATGGGTATATAATAAACTCCATTGGCTTTTGCCTCAACCGATTCAAGTGATGTAAGTTAAATGAGTGAAATTACTGTAAGCCCTGGTACTCTATATATCGTTGCAACTCCGATAGGAAATTTGGCCGATTTAAGTCAAAGAGCAATTGAAATTCTTAAGCAAGTTGATGTGAT
>JAWSUX010000270.1:0-15485 GCA_033852215.1 Colwellia sp.
ATAACTAAAATAGCAATAATTACCGGTAGCCATAAAAATATTTTCTGATATTCCCAAATTTCTTTTTTGATTGACGTGGTCAATTGTAAAGTATTCATTAGCAGGCTTCCTTAGTCATAATTCCAACAAAGACATCCGCTAAACTAGGTGACGATATAGGCCCCAATTCAGCAAGTACATTATCTTCTGTCTGATCAAATAACATCGTAGTTAAGCCCATTATTCTATTCGAAAATAATGGCTTAAAAGTATGCGCATGGCTAACATATTCATCACTCACCGCAACAAGCTTAAAACGCTCTTTAATGTTATCAGTGCTTTCTGACAGCACTATCTTTCCATCTTGAATGAAAGCAACGTCAGTTAAAATATGTTCAATTTCTTCAATTTGATGAGTAGTGACAATGATGCACTTATCCTCATTATAAAAATCTTCTAATAAGTGTGTATAGAACTGGCGACGCGTTAAAATATCTAAACCAAGGGTGGGCTCATCTAAAATCAATACTTTGGCGTCTATCGCCAAAATCAAGGCTAAATGCACTTGCGTGACCATGCCTTTAGATAATGACTTAATTTTCGCTTTATGATTGATATTAGTTTTAGCTAAAAAACTTTCTGCTTTTTGTCGATCAAAATTAGGGTGAACACCTGCCATATAAGTTAACGCTTGATCTACTTTAAGCCACTTAGGTAAAACCGCAACATCTGCAATATAAGCAACATCATTTAGCATGCGATCTCTATTATTTTTGGGGTTATAACTCAATACATCAACATCACCCGTAAAATCTGTTAACCCAAGAATAGCTTGTAAACAAGTCGTTTTACCCGCACCGTTAGGTCCGACTAAACCTAATATTTGACCTGATTTAACTGTTAAATTCACTTCATCAACCACTTTTTTATCGCCATAACGTTTCGTTAAGTTAGCGACTGAAATTAATGTGCTCACGGGGTAACCTCCTTAGTGCTTGCTAATAGTTCATCTGCTGATAACTTTAATAAACTAATCTTTTGTAATATTTCTGGCCACTGCTTGGTTAAAAATGTTTCACGCTCTCGGGCTAACATTAACGCCTGCGTCCCTTCTTTAACAAAAAGCCCTTTGCCACGCTGCTTTTCTACTAATTTTTCATCTTGCAACATTTGATATGCCTTAGAAATGGTGATTGGGTTTACTTGATACTCCGCCGCTACTCGCCTTACCGATGGCAACGCCTCTCCTTCTTTAATATATCCCGCTAAAATTCGACCAACAACTTGTTGGTAAAGCTGTAGATAGATAGGTGTATCGTTATGCCATTGAGCTGCCATGATTCATTTCCTTAAAAATAGTCATCAATTAATAAAGACCAACAAATAAAATAAAGGTGGTGTTATACATCAGCAGCACACCAAAGGCAAATTTATTACCTGCATGAATGTAAATTAATATGTTTTTAATTAATTGAAAGCAAAAAAAAGCAAATTTCCTAATCACGAAGATCAGACAATTTGCCTTTTATATATACTATTTATACGCTAAATAAGCGCTAAACTATTAACACTAAACTAGATTATTAATCGCCACTTCAGGGCTTAAGTCAGCATCATAATCAACACCGTCTACAGCAAAACCGAAAAGCTTTAAGAATTCAGCATGATAACCAATATAATCAGTTAACTCATCAATAGTATCACTATCAACCGTATTCCAAATATCAGTAATACGCTGCTGTACGCTATCTTCAAGCTCTTTATAGTTTTGACGGAAACGACCTTCTTCGTCTAAACGAGGGCTGTCACTATAAATATTTTCTTTAAATAAATTAGAAATTTGCTCAATGCACCCTTCATAAGTCCTATCAGCTTTCATTACTTTAAACATCGCTGAAATATACAAAGGCATAATTGGAATAGCAGAGCTTGCTTGTGTTACTACCGCATTAAGTGAGGTAACACGCGCCTTACCATTAACACTTTCTGTTGCCAAATTAATAGCACTTGCTGCACGGTCTAAATCTTCTTTTGCTTTACCAATAGTTGCTTTACCGTATATTGGCCAAGTTAATTCTTTACCAATGTATGTATAAGCAACAGTTTGTACACCATCAGCTAAAACATCAGCATCTTTTAATGCATTTAACCATAACTCCCAATCAGCACCACCCATCACATCAATAGTACCTTGAATTTCAGCATCATTTGCCGCTTCAACAGAAATTTCATCAATAATACGTTTTGAGGTATTTAAGTTCTTGGTGGTAACGCTTTGACCAATTGGTTTTAATGTTGACGAATAAACTTCACCTGTATCAGGATCAGTTCTACGAGGTGAAGCTAATGAATAAACCACAAGGTCAATTTTACCCATATCCGCTTTTATTGCTTCAATCGCTTTAGCTTTGATTTCATGAGAAAAAGCATCGCCATTAATATTTTTTGAGTAAATACCCGCAGCGTCAGCAGCCTTTTGAAAAGCCGCCGTATTATACCAACCAGCAGAGCCTGTTTTCTTCTCTGTTGGTGGTTTTTCAAAGAAAATACCTAAGGTGTTAGCACCGCTACCAAAAGTAGCAGTTATACGTGAAGCTAAACCGTAACCTGTTGATGAACCAATCACTAATACATTTTTAGGACCAGAGCTTGTTGGTGTTTGTGCTTTAACATAAGCAATTTGTTCATTTACGTGTGCCTCACAGCCAGCAGGATGCGCATTAGTACAGATAAAACCACGAATTTTTGGTTTGATAACCATAAGAAAACCTTTTTTGATTGTTTTTATAAACTGTAATTAGCACTAAACATAACGCGCTAATATAAGAAAGCATCACTAAAAAACAGTTAAATGCCTAATAAATTGCCGATATTGTACCTTGACTACAACTTAAAGAGGTACGATGAGTTAATTAACAAAGTTAATTATTTACCGCCACCCAAACAATTAGGCGATAAAGGAGTATTTTGCGCATAATAATCATGCCACTCTTTTTCCGTATAAGTGTGTAATGCCAGAGCATGAATTTTGTTCGCTAACTCTTCTGATAACACAGAATTAACCGCGCGATGACGTTTGATTAAACGTTCCTCCTCGAACTCTTGAGAAACAATAATGACCTTAAAATGAGATTCGCTACCCACTGGCACGTTGTGTTTATGGCTTTCATTAACGACATCTAAATGCAACGGAGAAAAGGCAGTCAGTAATTTTTTTTCTATTGTGGCGGCAATTGTCATAAGGGTCTCGCTTGGCCTAAAGGTGAATAGGAAAATTAAAGAAGAAAACGTCTTTTATTTTAGCCGATTTACCATGATAGACCAAGAATATCTTGATACAATACTCGGCTAAATTTATCATCAAATACCAAGCTACTTTATGATCAGTCCTTTTATAGTTAACGATAAAAATTTATTTCTAATGCGTTTTCCACAAGCGCAAGTAAACCGTAGCTTGCAAGCTTGGGATTCTGCTGATGAGTATTTAATTAACTACGTGACTGAGGAAAGTTTAATAACGAGTAATACTCGATTGGCAATTTTTAATGATGCTTTTGGTGCGTTAACAACAAATTTTTGCCACTCAGTAAAAGAAACAACAGGACAAGCTCACGTTAGTTGCATTAATGATTCTTACATCAGCATGCAAGGTATTCGTTATAACATTGAGCAAAATAATCTTGATGATGACAATATAAAACAACTTAGCAGTTTGGATGATTTACCTGAAAACCTCGATATCATTTTATATAAAATTCCAAAAACTAAAGCATTACTGATTGAACAGCTTATAAAGATTAAAGCCGCTGCCAATGAAAGCACTCTATTTATTGCCGCTGATCGGGCAAAAGAAATTCACAGTAAAACCTTAAAAATGTTTGAAAAATATCTCGGCAGTACTAAAACATCGCTCGCAGTAAAGAAAGCTCGTTTGGTTTTTTGTCAGTTTGATAATAAAGAAAAACACAAATCGCCCTACCCAACAATATGGTCTTTGCCTAATACTAAATTAGCGCGCGATTTAAGTGTCAGTAATCATGCCAACGTATACGCCAGAGAAAAGTTGGATATTGGTGCGCGTTATTTCATTGAAAATTTACCTGACGTTGCCCCTGAAACCAAAGTGATTGATTTAGGATGCGGCAACGGCGTCATTGGTTTAACTGTTTTAGCACAGCAACCTAAAGCACAAATGCAATTTTTTGATGAATCTGTCATGGCTATTGCTTCAGCAAAAAACAATATAGAAACAAACTTACCGGAGTTAATACAGCAGTGTCAGTTTCACCTTATAGACTGTTTAACCGATGTTGAAAGTAATAGTGTTGATCTCATTTTATGTAACCCGCCGTTTCACCAAAATACAGCGACCACCGATCATATTGCTTGGCAGATGTTTAAAGATAGCTACCGAGTATTAAAAAAAGGTGGTGAATTACGCATAATAGGCAATAGACAGTTGGCTTATCATATAAAATTAAAACGTCTCTTTGGTAATGAAAAACTTATTGCGAGCAATGATAAATTTGTTACTCAATCAGCTATAAAAAAGTAGCGCATTAGCATGCCCCTTTATAAAACAGGAAGTAATATAAAATGAAAAGCACCGTTAAAGCATATTTTACCAGTATACTTTTAGTCACATTAACAGCTTGCAGCTCTCCCCCCACACACCTGCTTGTTGCTCCCGAACTTAGTTCAATAAAAAGCCCAATAACCAGCCACAACTACCATGGGAAAAAAGTGCAACTTAGCGTAGTCGATATGCGCACCAGTAACCATGTAGTGCAAATATTTAACGATAGCAAAGCAGCAACAATACTTTCATCACAGCAACGACTTGAAGAAATAATCACAGAATCATTAACTAACGAATGGAAAAACCAATACTTACTTTTTAGCGATATATCAGAAGAAAGAATCAATATCACTATCGAAAAGGCGATTGTTAGTGTTTATCAAAAAAACATCAGTTATGACACGCAAAGTGAAATAAGACTGCAAGTAAAAATAACGAACAATGAGCAAACTTTAACGAACACCTTTAAAATAAACAGTAATAGTGAAGGTGTTCTACAAGTTGACATTGCGGTATTAGAACGTGACTTCAACCAACAATTAAGCCGTTTATTAGGTGATATTTTAACAAATAAAGATATTAAACACTTTCTTTAATTAGTTATTTAGCTATTAACCGTAAGTAGTATCCACATAAGAGATAACCGTATGAAAAACAAGAATCACAAAATGTTTAGCAAAATTATCACAAGTATTTTATTGGTAACAAGCTTTTTTAGCCATGCCGTCGATCCCACCAATATTTACCCACAAGTAAAGTTAGAAACCACCATGGGCACTATTATAGTTGAACTTGATCGCGTAAAAGCACCGATAACTGTTGATAATTTTTTAACCTACGTTGTTACTGGCGAATATAACAACACTATATTTCACCGTATTATTGAAGATTTTATCGTACAAGGCGGTGCTTATGATGTTGACTTTACCGCCAAAAAACTTAACAAAAATATTTTTAATGAGTCCGGCAATGGTTTAAAAAATGATAGTGGTACCATTGCGATGGCAAAGCAGAGCCGACCTCATACCGCCAATAGACAATTTTTTTTCAATGTTGATGATAATGACAGCTTAAATCCTGGCCGACATTGGGGTTATAGCGTTTTTGGTGCCATTATTGAAGGAGAAGAAGTATTAGATGCTATATCAGAAGTAAAAACAGATTATGATGAAAGCATGGCTTGGCATGATGTACCGGTTAAACCCGTTATATTAATCAAAGCAACGTTATTACCCGTAAAAGAATAACCTCCGCACTATGAACAAGTTACAAAATAGTGGCATAAATCACGGCTAAATCTTTGACAAAATTACAATCATCACCGATAAATAAAGTAGATATTAAGAGTCGTTTATCAAGATTAATATATAAAATTAACAAGGTAAACACGATATAAAAACGCATAACACATAGTACTTTAACTATTAAAACCTCATTAATATGCAAATGCTGAAAATCAAATAACCAAGTAAAGTGCTAATTAAACAATACAGGATATCAGGGAGCAGGAAGCATCCTAGGGGACTTCATGATAATTGAGCAGTTTATCGATAGTAAAATTAAGCAAATGCACGCTTATGTTAACGCTGTAATTAATCAAGAGTTGCATTATACCGAGCTTGATAGCTTCATTCTCGATACGATGTCTGAATGGACATTACTCAACGTTACTGATGAAACACCTCACTCAGCACAAGAGCGAGTCTTCTGGCATCTAATACATGAAGTGAGCTTGCATGGCGCCGCTGCACTCAATCAAGACCTTTTTTTTAAAAGTGAAATGAATACCTGTTTGGATTTTTTCAAAGGGACAGGCAGCTATCCAATTGATTGTATCGGTTGGAGACCCATCGCTTAAGCGTTAGTAAAACATCTTACTTTTCATTAACTTCCCATTTATTAACTTGCTAAATCAATCAATCAGCTTATTATTACTGTCATTATCAATAGACCTAAGACCTAAAGTATGTGCTGCCTCTCTGTAAAAGGTGCTATTTTCAATCCCCGAATACTTCTCTATATTTTTATTGGTTTTGGTTCTATTTTTAGCGCTGGAGTTCCTGTTATGAGTCAACGCTTGCCCTCAATTATTTTTAAAGGCGATTTCTAAATGCAACAAAATAAAACATGGTTGCAGAGCACAAAAATCTATTTAGAAAGGCGTGTTGCCACTTTATTTTTTCTAGGATTTTCTGCCGGACTACCTATCCTTTTAGTTTTTTCGACGCTTTCATTCTGGTTGCGTGAGGCTGGTGTCAGTCGTGCCAATATTGGATATTTTAGTTGGATAGCGCTCGCTTATGCTTTCAAGTGGATTTGGGCTCCTTTTGTTGATCGGTTATCACTTCCTATTTTAACTAACTACTTGGGTCGTCGTCGCAGTTGGTTATTATTATCTCAAATGTCGATTGTATTTGCGCTCGTTGGCATGGCCATGAGCGATCCGCAGGTCAATCTTACCCTCTTCGTTATTTTTGCAATGATTGTGGCCTATAGCTCTGCAACACAAGATATTGTCATTGACGCTTACCGTATTGAGTCAGCCCCTGAGAAGTTTCAAGCTGCAATGGCTGCTGCTTATATGACAGGATACCGCCTTGCTATGATTATGGCTGGCGCAGGCTCTCTTGCTATCGCTGCTTGGGCGAGTCCTAGTGATGCCTATCAACTGAGTGCATGGTCATTTTCGTACCTTGTCATGGCAGGTTGTATGTCTGTGGGCATAATAACTACTTTTATCTGTCATGAGCCAGAATACCTCGATAAGCACAAAAATGAGCTTAAAAAGATAGAAACCAAACTTGAACATCAGCACATCACACATTTTTTTTCACGCTTTATCGCATGGCTTGATATCGCGGTTGTTGCCCCCTTTTCTGACTTCTTTAAACGTTATGGTAAACAATCGCTACTGATATTATTATTAATTGGCACATACCGAATATCTGATATTGTCATGGGTATCATGGCTAACCCTTTTTATGTCGATATGGGCTATACCAAAGGAGAAGTTGCCGCTATAACTAAAGTCTTTGGTGTCATTATGACGTTAATCGGCGCAGGCATTGGGGGAATACTATTAACCAGATATAGTACTTATTCCATTCTTTTTTTAGGGGCTTTTTTAGTCGTTATCACCAACTTTACTTTTGCTGTACTTGCTTTGGCCGGCAAAGATCTTATCCTTTTAACGGTGATTATCTCTATGGATAATATTAGTGCAGGTATTGCCACAACAGCCTTTATTACTTATCTATCTAAACTAACCAATATAGAATTTTCAGCAACACAATATGCACTATTAAGCTCGATGATGTTGTTGCTCCCCAAGTTTATTGCGGGTTTTTCAGGGGTGTATGTAGATGGTTTTGGCTACGTAAACTTCTTTATTAGCTCGGCTTTAATTGGTGTACCCGTTTTGGGCTTAATTGTACTATTGAGACGGGTGATTAAAGAAGATAACAGCGATGATATGAATGAAAACTCAAAATAAATTAACAAGGTAACAATATGATAAAATTATTCTTCTTATTGCCGATTATAATGTCTGTAATTTGGTGGTGGTATCTTAACAATCATGGTTACAGCCTCAAAGAAGGTTTAAAAGGTTTTGTCTTCATACTTGCCTTCAATAGCATTATTATTGCTTTTTTTATCATGATGATTTATTTAACCCGTTAATATCACCTGCTACGTTAGAGAATAAACAGGACAAAAATAAGCAAAAAGAGTAAATCTGTCATAAAATTTAACTAGAGCAGCTTAACTATATCAAAGTAACAAACTATAGAAGCATCATATGTTAATTGTTGATCAAAGTGTTTTAGATGATATCGGTCGAGGGTTTTCTGTACCGGCACAGCCTAAACTTTTATTAGAATTACTAAAACTGATGGCCGAACCTATCCCTGACATCAATGCTATTAGTGACGCTATTAGCAAAGATATCGCGGTAAGTGCCGCCATATTAAAAACGGTTAACTCCCCCTTATATGGTTTAAGCCGCAGCGTTACTGATATTAAAATGTCAGTTAATTATATTGGCATTTATGGCGTTGTCATGTTGGTTACTGGCAGCTTATTAAAGAAAAGCTTTGATCCCAAAAGTTGTAGTCTTAATCTAGAGAACTTCTGGCAATTAACATCTGATATTGCCGATATTTCGATGTTATTAGGTAAGCGATTTAAGCCACACATTGCCAATGATAAATTTTTTAGTTTAGGTTTATTTCATGCTTGCGGTGTGCCCGTTATGGCGATGAAATACGATGATTATCAAGCGCTAATTGATCAAGCACTAACAACGTCTGAAATAGCCTTAACGGCAATAGAAGAAAAGCACTATCAAGTTAATCATGCCACTATTGGCTATTATGTCGCTAGCTCTTGGCGCTTACCTAAAGAAGTATGCCAAATAATATTACAACATCATGAACGTGATTTTTTAAATATACCTGATGGCTCAGAGGATCAAGAACTTTATGCGGTACTTAAACTTAGTGAGCACTTAGCATCGATTAAACATACAGAGTGTGCAAGTGCTGACTGGCCTTATGTACAAGAAAAAGTACAGCGCGTATTACAAATGAATGATGAGGCGCTTGAGCTGTTAATTTCTGAGTTTGCGGTAACGGAATAATACCATTTTACCCACCTAGTGAGTAAAATGGTTATAAGCTCGCTTTCTTGATAATAATTAGGCTAATGCTTTAGCAACGATCGTAGCCAGATGATTTGGTAAGGTCAAACTTAGCGCAATATCATGCGCTTTATCAGACATTTTCCCCCAAGTAAGTTGTACGATACGTACTATTTTTTCTTCATTATCAACGGCTAAATATTTATTAGCGAATTCATCAAAATAGTGCAGTAAAAACACTAAACACGCAGCATCTTCCAATGTTTGACTATCATCATTACTCTTTAACTTTTCTTTCCGCACAATAGCAGCAGTTTGCTCTGCATCTTCATCACTATAACCATGTTCAAGCATAATAGTCGCGGCTAACTCGGCATGAAATTTCCCTTGAGCAATGCGCCAAGCATAATAACCAGCTTTGCCTTGAGCAAACTCAGTACGCTTTAGTTGCCAACGTTTTATATGCTGTGCGCGCACGGCTATCTGCAATAATTCATTAGCTTCAGGCCAATACTGTAATAAACATTCAGTCATTTGCTGACCATAAACCAACTCTTTGCCTTGAGTTTGACCGTTTATGTGTACTTGATTAGGATCGTGGCGATTTACTTCATCAATAGCGGATAAAACTTGGTTCAGTCTAGTAGTCATAGATCATAGAATCGAATTAATAAATTGTTCTTCATGATAACGGTTAATTACAGGCAAAAAAACAGTTATTTTTAACTTATGTAGCGCTGTTGTTATTGTCGTCAGCCATACTTTTCAGTATAATGTTTTCCCGTCCTGCTTAATAAGCAAAATCTTAATTTAAACAACGTTAGTTTCAAATATAGCCTGCTAAATACTCCTCTAAGCGAAGTATTTTCACTATGATTTTAGCGCGTAAAGTTTAGCTCAACGTCGCTATATGTAAAATAGCGCTAAAGTAAACATTAAAATAAGATCAAAATTTCTGTTTTTCTAATATCGGTGTAGACATGACAACAAGATATATTTTTGTAACTGGCGGTGTAGTATCGTCTCTTGGTAAAGGCATTGCCGCAGCATCATTGGCTGCAATACTTGAAGCACGTGGTTTAAACGTTACCATGCTAAAACTTGACCCATATATTAACGTTGACCCGGGTACCATGAGTCCAATACAACATGGTGAAGTATTTGTTACTGAAGACGGCGCAGAAACCGATCTTGATTTAGGTCATTATGAGCGTTTTATTCGCACCAAAATGACCAAACTGAATAATTTTACTTCAGGTCGAATTTACCAAGATGTTTTAGCTCGTGAGCGTAAAGGTGAATTCTTAGGCGCTACAATCCAAGTCATTCCTCATATCACTAATGATATTAAACGTCGTATTATTGAAGGTGCTGAAGGTTACGATATCGCTATGGTTGAAATAGGCGGTACCGTTGGTGATATGGAATCACAGCCATTCTTAGAAGCTATTCGTCAATTAGCATTAGAAGTGGGCCGTGAACGAGCTATGTTTATGCACCTTACGTTAGTACCGTATTTAGCTGCTGCTGGTGAAATTAAAACCAAACCAACACAACATTCAGTAAAAGATTTACGCTCAATTGGTATTTTACCTGATATTTTAGTGTGTCGTTCAGACAGAGCTATTCCTAATGCAGAGCGCGCAAAAATATCACTATTCACAAATGTTGAAGAAAAAGCGGTTGTGTCAATGCGAGATGTTGACAGTATTTATAAAATACCTGCGCTATTAAAAGCACAAGGTACAGATGAAATAGTTGTTAAACGTTTTGGCTTAGATGTACCTGAAGCTGACTTAACTGAATGGGAAGAAGTACTTTACCATGAAGCCAACCCTAAGGGTGAAGTCACTATTGGCATGGTGGGTAAGTACATTGAATTACCCGACGCTTATAAATCAGTAAACGAAGCATTAAAACATGCAGGCCTTAAAAACCAAGTTACGGTAAATATTAAATACGTTGACTCACAAGATGTAGAAGTTAAAGGCGTTGAAATTTTAGCTGACCTTGATGCGATACTCGTACCAGGCGGTTTTGGTGAACGTGGTGTTGAAGGCAAAATTTTAACTGCACAATATGCCCGTGAAAACAAAGTACCTTATTTAGGTATTTGTTTAGGTATGCAAGTAGCCTTAATTGAATTCGCGCGTAATGTTGCGGGTTTAACTGATGCACACAGTACTGAATTTAATAAAGAAACACCTTATCCAGTGGTTGGTTTAATCAGTGAATGGTTAGACGAAGAAGGTCAGGTTGAATACAGAAATGAGCAATCAGATTTAGGCGGTACTATGCGCTTAGGCTCACAATTGTGTCACCTTGTAAAAGGTAGCAAGACTTGTGATGTCTATGGTAGTGAAACAATTAATGAAAGACATCGTCACCGTTTTGAAGTAAATAATAACTACCGTGAACAATTAAGCAAAGCAGGTTTGATTTTCTCGGGTTTATCGTCAGATAAAAGTTTAGTTGAGGTGATTGAAATAGCTGATCACCCATGGTTTATTGCCGGTCAATTCCATCCTGAATTTAATTCAACTCCACGTGATGGTCATCCGTTATTCGAAAGTTTTGTCGCTGCCTGTTTTGAGCTGCAAAAAAACTAATCGACTACACCATATAAAACCGTAGCCATCGCTGCGGTTTTTGCTTTTAATTTAAAAATTAACTTTATTGCTCAACACATTGTTTGAGCGTCAAAAAATCAGTAGGAATGATAATGTCAAAAATTAGCAAAATTTTAGCACGTGAAATCATGGATTCTCGTGGTAACCCAACAGTTGAAGCCGATGTCTATCTTGAATCAGGTGCTTTTGGTCGTGCTGCCGCGCCTTCAGGTGCATCAACAGGTTCACGTGAAGCATTAGAATTGCGTGACGGCGACAAAGCGCGTTATTTAGGTAAAGGGGTTTTAAAAGCTGTTGCAGCAATTCGTAATGATATTACACCTGCACTGATTGGCCAAAATGCTTTAGAGCAAGCAAACATTGACCAAGTGATGATTGATTTAGATGGCACTGAAAATAAAGAAAAATTCGGTGCAAATGCTATTTTAGCTGTTTCTTTAGCGGTTGCCAAAGCGGCTGCTGTTGATAAAGGCGTACAATTATTTGAGCATATTGCTGACTTAAACGGTACTCCTGGCGTTTATAGCTTACCTGTACCAATGATGAATATCATCAATGGTGGTGAGCATGCGGATAACAATGTTGATATTCAAGAGTTTATGGTTCAACCAGTTGGCGCTAAAAACTTCAGCGAAGCATTACGTATGGGCGCTGAAATTTTCCATGCACTTAAAAAAGTATTATCAGCAAAAGGTTTAAATACTGCAGTTGGTGATGAAGGTGGTTTTGCTCCTGATTTAGCATCAAATGCTGATGCACTAGCAGTAATCAAAGAAGCAGTTGCTGATGCTGGTTATGAGTTAGGCACAGATATTACTTTAGCAATGGATTGTGCTGCGTCAGAGTTTTACGATGCTGACAAAGGTATTTACGACCTTAAAGGTGAAGGCAAGCAATTCACTTCAAACGAGTTTTCTGACTTTTTAGGCGAGCTTTGTAAAGAATATCCAATCGTGTCAATTGAAGATGGCTTAGATGAGTCAGACTGGGATGGATTTAAATACCAAACAGATTTACTTGGCGATAAAGTACAAATTGTTGGTGATGATTTATTCGTAACGAACACTAAAATATTCAAGCGTGGTATTGATACTGGCGTTGCTAACTCAATCTTAATTAAATTTAACCAAATTGGTTCATTAACTGAAACGTTAGCTGCTATTCAAATGGCAAAAAATGCCGGTTACACCGCGGTTATTTCACATCGCAGTGGTGAAACGGAAGATGCAACTATTGCAGATTTAGCGGTAGGTACAGCTGCAGGTCAAATTAAGACAGGCTCTTTATGTCGTTCTGATCGTGTTGCTAAGTACAACCAATTATTACGTATTGAAGAATTTTTAGGTGATAAAGCTGTTTATAATGGTTTATCTGAAATTAAAGGCCAATAAACAGCATTAAACCATAAATTTGATTATGCTAACGTTATAAAAAACACGAAGAAATTCGTGTTTTTTTGTTCAAAATACACTGATTCGATAAACAAATGTTACTGACTAAAGTAACTCACTCAAATAATATAAATGGAACTATTACCTATGAAAAATTCAGTCTCTGTAATATTAGTAATTGCCTTACTCAATATATCTACACTCGTTAAAGCTGGTGAAAATGACGCCATGGTCGACATGATGCTTAATATGTTTAAGCAATCAGGTGCAATTGGTCCTCTAAGTAACTGCTTAGATATACCAGAGCCTGTAATTACCAAAGCGTATAAAAAACTAGTGGGATTTTGTATCCTCAAGGACGGTTTAGAAGGGAATTGCATGGAGTCGTTGGCACCAGAGTATTTTGGTGTATCAAATGATAAATTTTTGGCATGCACTAGCGATGATACCGAGGTTGCCGAACAGGAAGAAGAAGTCGATTACTCTACCTTATCAGAAGAGGAAAGAACGGCGCTATTAGCAAAACAGCAGGCCGAAGGCATGGCACTACTTGAAAGTATGACTGCCTTAGTTAAAAAAAATAGCAAAGGTACTGAAGGGGAAATCAGCTTACCAATCTATAGCCCGAGCACTATAATCACTAATTACACTAGTGGTATGGAGAATAGTAAGGGTGAAATGACATTGCCTATGGCCTCTTTCACTACAAAAGACAGCGTAGAAAAAGTTACTGAATTTTATAAGAAGTCACTTCCTGACTTTGAAATAAAGTATAATATGAATACCTATTATGTGATGAAAAAAATCCCTGAAGACTTAACTAAACTGAGCTTCGATACGGAAAACTTACCACTGTATTTTATTCCACACATTGCATTTTATAGCTCTAGCGCTTCAGGACAAAAAGAAACAACCATAGTTATATCTTATAAGCCAAATTAGATTCGTAAATATTGCATTGTTTAAAGCGCGGTATTGCCTTGCCCGCGCTTTTTTAATAATTTAATATAAATTGATTTATGAAAAATTTGCATCACGAGTGAGAAAAGTCTTTTATAATATCAGTAATTAACTGAGCTGTTTGTTCCGGATTTTCAAGAGGAAACATATGCCCACCAGAAACTGTTTTTAGCTTTATGTTTTTATTTAAACCAATAAATTTTTTGAAAAAATGATGTGGCATAACATCCGTACTAGTGCCGTAAATTAAGGTTGCTGGCATGGTTAATTTATTTTTATAACTCGCCAAATTTGACGGTAAATTTCTAAACACATCAGCCTCTACTTGTGCATCAAACATTAACTCTAAACGTCCATTATTTTCCTCTACACCATGTTTGATATAGTCATCAAGGCAGCGTTTATCAAAATTTTTAAATAATTTTCGTTGGGAAAATGACTTACCAACATCAGTACCTAATGGCCAATGTGTTCGACGAACTTTTGCCTTACCTGCTGGACTAAATTTATCTATAAAATGAGTTTTTTTTATCAATCTCACGACCATGGCTGTTATACCTGTAAGTACTGGTGGGTCTAACATGATTAGCCCTTTGAACAATGATGGTTGCTGACAACAAGCAATAAAAGAAAGCACACCACCAAATGAATGACCAAGACAAATTACTTTCTCTGCTTCACCTTTTTCGTTAATTTTTTGATGTGCTTTAACAAACTTTACTAATTCATCAACCTGAGCTTGCCAGTTATGATTAACAGGAAAGTTATGATCATGACCATATTTGTCTAATGCAAGCACATCCATAGTCTCAGGCAAATAGTTAAAAAGCGCTTGATAACTACCACTGGGAAAGCCATTACCATGCACAAAGTTAATGCGAATTTCTTGGGTGTCGTTATTTGACATAAATAGATACTTAACCAAATAAATATACGGTACGACCAAAGTTAAACAAGTGTTTTAATTTAGTCAAATATTGTTTTACTTATTTGAGGGATGGCAAAGCAGACACTAAATTTTAGCCATTAAAAAACCCAGTAAAATCTGGGCTTTTTAACGTTTTTCTTAGCAGTATTAGCTAAAAGTCTTCCAACATATACTCTAATGAGCCTTCGAAAGCACGTAAGTCTTTCTCTAGTTGAAATTTGTCTTTTATTGATTCTATTTCTCGCCATTTACATTTTTTTGATGTTGACGTTGCACGACTTTTGACTACTTGATTAATTGACTCTAAAACTTGGCTCTTATTACCCATAAAGCATCCCTTATTTATACAACTAAAACCTAGAATAAATCTAACTGCCCT
>JAWSUX010000270.1:15501-17662 GCA_033852215.1 Colwellia sp.
TAACCAATAATTAGCTATAACGACTATTTCATTTAGCTAAAAATAACATTAACCAGAAGATATTAAAGTAATTCAGTTAGTTGCTTTTCAAGTTTCACTTGGTCAATTGCAAAATTCCTAATTCCCTCAGATAATTTTTCAGTTGCCATCGCATCTTGGTTCATCAACCATCTAAACTCGGCTTGTGTTAATGGTTTTTCAACCTTAGCTGAAACATCACTTGTTTTAAGTTTTTGTACTACAACATCATTGTTGTTGGCTAATTCATCCATTAATTGCGGGCTAATAGTTAAACGGTCGCAGCCTGCAAGCGCTAAGACTTCACCGGTATTTCTGAAACTCGCGCCCATGACTACGGTATTATAGCCTTGCTGCTTGTAATAATTATAAATACTCGTTACCGAAACAACACCAGGATCTTCGTCACTCGGGTAATCACTCCGACCAGTATCTTTTTTGAACCAATCCAAAATACGGCCAACAAAAGGAGAAATCAAATAGGCGCCCGCTTCAGCACACGCGCGTGCTTGGGCAAAACCAAACAATAAAGTAAGGTTGCAGTTAATACCTTCTTTTTCTAATTGCTCAGCCGCTTTAATGCCTTCCCAAGTTGAAGCCAGTTTAATTAAAATTCTATCGTTGCTAATACCTGCTTCGTTATACATAGCAATTAATTTGTGAGCTTTGGTAATAGAGGTCGCGGTATCAAAAGATAACCTCGCATCAACTTCCGTAGAAATGCGACCTGGGACTATTTTTAAAATTTCTAAACCAATTAATACTGATAACTTATCTGCAGCATCAATCACTTGCTGAGCAGCATCATTCGATTGTGTTTTAGCCCATGTCACTGAGTCTTGCACTAATTGCTGGTATGTATCTAACGAAGCGGCTTTTAATAATAACGATGGGTTTGTCGTGGCATCTTGCGGCTGAAATTTAGCTATCGCCTCAATATCCCCCGTATCGGCAACAACCGTTGTCATTTTTTTTAATTGCGCAAGTTGCGAAGAAGAATTTGTCATGGGATAACCTTTTATCTTAAAATATTCGCTACTGCGTAGCTCTATGGGTAATAAATATATATCCGTTACCAATAGAGGCAGTATCAGAGTGCACTTTTTATGGTAACGAGTTAAATGTCATTGGTAAAACATTACAACATAATAACGATAAAGTACCCTTTTACAAGCGTATTTATGGGAGTTTTTTATTTTATATTAAATATTTTAAGCACAGGGTAAAACAAAGCAAAAAATCAAAGCTGATTGCCTTATTTTATTATGATAACAGCCGCTATGTGTTATAGTTTTTGTGAAAAACCACTGTCAACTTAACCCCACTACTAACTGAGTTAACCATGTTACTTGTTGTTTCCCCTGCCAAAAAATTAGATTTCGAATCACCACTCGCCACTACTCAGTTCACACAACCAACATTACTTGAACAGAGCCAGTTGCTCATTAATGACTGCATTAAGCTATCACCCGCAGAAATTGCCAGCTTAATGAAGTTGAGTGATAAACTGGCGGGGTTAAATGCTGCACGTTTTGGGGATTGGAAAACACCTTTCACAACAACTAATGCACGACAAGCAATCTTAAGTTTTAATGGCGATGTTTATACTGGGCTTGATGCGCAATCTTTTAGCGATGATGATTTTGACTTCGCCCAACAACATTTTAGAATTTTATCGGGGTTATATGGTTTATTAAAACCGTTAGATTTAATACAAGCTTATCGTCTTGAAATGGGCTGTAAGTTAACTAATGTTCGTGGTGAAAATTTGTATCACTTTTGGGGTGACATTATCACGAATGAACTTAATAATGCTTTAAAAGCACAAGGTGATAATGTCTTGGTGAATTTAGCTTCGACTGAATATTTTAAATCAGTTAAGAAAAAATCGCTAGACGCTCAAATAATCACACCTGCTTTTAAAGATTGGAAAAATGGCCAATATAAAATGATAAGTTTTTACGCCAAAAAAGCCCGTGGATTAATGGCGCGTTATATTATTCAAAATAAAATAACCAATGTTGAACAACTTAAAGATTTTGATTTAGCTGGTTACCAATATAACGATAGTTTTTCTAAGGGAAATGACTGGGTATTTACCCGTAAAGAGTTATAAATAACTACCAATAACCACGCAAAGCCA
>JAWSUX010000271.1:0-3534 GCA_033852215.1 Colwellia sp.
TACGAACAACTAAATTGGACACCCAGTGACTATTCAACTTTAAGTGGTATGACTCAAGTAAAAGGAAATAGCACGGAGGTGACGTGAGTCAATGAGTACTTTTGAGAAATTAATTGAGCCATACCGCGACAAGATGAAAAGTCACTAACAAAATAGAGAATCACTATGCCCGTTGGAATAATAGGTCACTACAAATGTGCTGAACATGACATGGGGGATCACCACCCTGAAAATGCTAAACGCTTAACCGCAATTTCAGATCAACTTATTCGCAGCGGTTTAGATTATGTAGTACGACAGTTTGACGCTAAACCTATTGATAAATCGTTGCTTGCTTTAGCGCATACGCCAAAATATATTGATTTTGTTTTTGATAATGCGCCTAACGAAGGTGAAGATAACTTTACCGTAGGTGCGGACTCAGTGATGAATTCAAAAACACTCACCTCTATTTTATATTCCGCTGGTGCAGGTATTGATGCGGTCGATTTAGTGATGGACAAAACTCTTAGCTCGGCTTTTTGTGCTACAAGACCACCGGGGCATCATGCAGAGCATGATCAAGCCATGGGTTTTTGTTTTTTTAATAACGTCGCGATTGCCGCAGCTTACGCTAAACAAAAGTATGGTTTAAAGCGTGTCGCCATTGTAGATTTTGATGTTCACCATGGTAATGGCACCGAAGACATTATTAAAAACCATTTTAATGCCACACCCGACAATGACAAAGGTTACCTCTTTTGTTCAAGTTATCAATACCCACTTTATCCCTTTGACGTTGAAGAAAGTGATACACCGCCCATTATTAATGTACCTTTAGCAGCAACAACTAAAGGCGAACAGTTCCGTGAAAAATTAACTGCTCACTGGTTACCGGCATTACATAAATTCAAACCAGAGTTAATTCTTATTTCTGCTGGTTTTGATGCACATATCGAAGATGATATGTCACAAGTAAGCTTAACAGAGGCTGATTATCGCTGGATCACTGATGAGCTTAAAACAATTGCGAGTGAATATAGTGAAGGTCGTATAATTTCGATGCTTGAAGGCGGTTATGCCCCAAGTGCTTTAGGGCGAAGTGTCGTTGCTCATATTAATGGTTTAATTGGGAACTAATAGATCTATTTTGTGATGTCGATGATTTTTGTTATAAATTTTCACTTGCTTGGGAGAATGCTCTGCTTAAACAGATCTTAAGTTACTTAGCTACCTACTTCGATGTTACAGCACTGAAGGTCCACTAATATTAAATATGCAAGATTGAGGCATAAAATTTACAAAAAATAACCAAATAACAGACACCCACTCAAAATAATTACCCCGTCTCTGGTGACTATCAAGTGCATATTCCTTTTATCTAGTGTTAAAAATCAAAAAATCACGCCCTTCAATTTTTAGTTTTATACTTTATATTTAAACCAATAAGTTAGAATATCACGATGCATTGTAGTGTCCGTATTTTTTACACAATAAAAAACAAAAACTATAATACCAGCTCAACAAACTGAAATACTTGATATTAATTTATTTGGCATGTTACATGCTACATGCTTAGCAACAATCGCTACCCACCTCTAATTGAATGTATTACAAAGGAAAATATAATGGATGTAAAAATATTAAAAGCGACTCTTGCTGGTTTAGTTTTATCTATGAGCAGTTTCTCTAATGCTGCACTGATAAATTTTGATAATCTTATTGCTGGTCAAACATCATATAGCTATGACGGTGATGGAGATTTGATAAGCGATGTTATTTTCTCTACTGTTGATACATCAGGGTTTAATTCGGCAGGCCCAGGCACAAATCAACTATTTATTAATGAACCAGGAATTGAAGGGACAACCTTATTAGCACAAGATTTAAGGGTAGATTTTCTAAATGGAGCAATAGATAACATAAACTTTGGTTTTGCCCTCATGAATAGTTCAGGTATTGATGGTGTAACTTTTAGCCTGTTCGACATATCAGATAATATGCTTACTTCTACTTTTCAAGTAGCAGACTTCACATTACCTAACGGAGTAGACCCTAGTAGCTTCCGTGAAGGCTATTTAAACATAGCATTTGGAGGAGTAGCATCGTATGGTATTTTCGATTTCTCTAATGCTGCTGTAAGGTATATTATAGATGATTTTTCAGGAACTTTTGGCTCGACCGAAAGCATTGATGTACCTGAACCAACAACACTTGTCATCTTCGCACTAGGTATTATAGGGTTAGCATCACGTAAACTTAAAAAACAATAAGTTAATCTGTTGTACAACTTTTTGCTTATTAGAATATAAAAGCACAAATATTATTAATGCCGTTCACTTAAGGTGAGTGGCATTTCTTTTTTTAACATAGTGTAGCGAAATATAGGGGGCTTGCGGCCGATATTTTTATCTCCATTAACAATAAAAATAGCAGACACCCATTTATAATTATTAACCTTCGTATTACCCTTAATCATTAAGATTATCCTTCCCTCGTCTTTTTAACTTTAACCTTCAATCAATAACCGTTGCCAAATAGACACCATTGCACGTTTTTTTAATTGCTGATGCGGGTAAATGCTGATTAATAATCAGTGGTTGTCTGTTGTTTTATTATTTTCTCTATGCTTGAAGGCGGTTATGCCCCTAGCGCTTTAGGGCGAAGTGTTGTTGCTCATATTAATGGGTTAATTGGTAATTAATCAATATAACTTGAAAAATTCAGCTCAAAAAAAAACGGGTAAATAGTATTATTTACCCGTTTTTATGTTTGAAATTTTAAAAGTGAATTTTTAAGCTAAAGTGTTAAAAATACCAAGCAATGGATAACTGTGCGTGATCATCATTACTTAAAGTGTAGAGCAAATCATTTTGATCATTACTTTGTAAAAGTCTGACATCCAAACTAACTATAAAATCATCACCAAAGCGGCGACTTGCTTCAACAATAAAACTAAAAGCGTTGTGATCTAAATCACTGCCTATTCCCATTAATAACTCGCTACTTTGCATATCATTAAATGCTAACCTTGCCCCTAAAAATAAATCATTTTGCATTAATGAGCCTTGCGCACCTAGTTCTACTTCACCACGAGAATCCCAACTATGCTCCATCAATAAACCTAAATCGAGATTCGATGCAAAAATACCAATAAAGCTGTATTCAAAACCCGCTTGGCTTGCCCAAAAATCTTCGAGACTTGTACTACGATAGATACTTTCAAATTTCCATAACCAATCGCCTAGGGTTGCTTGAACATCAACACCGAGTTGATGCAATTGGTATAATATTGAACGAGTTCTTCGGCGGCCTGTGGTGATGGGCTTAAATACGCTTCTCTGTTTGTACCATGAAACCAATAAGCACCTAGGTCAAAGTCACCAACACTGTGCGTCCAACGAAGTAGCAACTTTACTAGAAGTATTAAATGGGTAGAGCTCATATGAAACGACTCAAGGAAGATCGCATAGGCATGCCAAAAAGGTACACGATAGCCAATCCGATTTATTTTCATAAAAAAACCCGCTAGATAGCGTAATGCCGATCAGTTAA
>JAWSUX010000272.1:0-670 GCA_033852215.1 Colwellia sp.
TCTATGGCTCCTATGATGGTTTTTAATAAAGATAACTCGTTAAAGTTAGTTGTTGGCTCACCAGGTGGTAGTCGAATTATTAATTACGTTGCTCAGACTCTTATCGCTATTTTGGATTGGCAGTTAAATGTACAAGACGCAATTAACTTACCTAAAATGACGAATAGAAATTATGTTACTACCTTAGAACAAGATACTGAAGTAGTAGAATTAAAACTACTTCTTCAACAAAAAGGTCATAAGGTACATATAAAACCATTAAACAGTGGTCTACAAGCTATTGAGGTAAGTAAAAATGGTCTGATGGGGGGCGCTGATCCACGTCGAGAGGGGCTAGTTTTGTCAAAGTAACTTTTATTTACTATTTGTTAGTTAAAAATTAGACAAAACTCATTTTTAAGTCAATAGTCTAGTTGGGTATCAATATGGAGTTGTATTGGAGGTTATACCTGTGATCAATGAAGATGCTTGATTTTTCGGTTAAAGAGGATCAAGCTAGCCACTAATGAATATCAAACTCACACCAGCATTAAGAATAGCTTTAGAATTACGACACAGTAAAGTTCGTGATTGCTATGAGCGTGACCGTATAAAATAGGGCAAACGGGTTAAAACTATGCAGATGAAAAGCCTACGGTTAGCAGCTTCATCATATAGGCTTAATCCCAAC
>JAWSUX010000273.1:0-9212 GCA_033852215.1 Colwellia sp.
GTCGTAGAGCTAATTTAAGAGCAAAAATTTTTGGCGGCGCCAAAGTATTAAATCAAATGTCTGATGTAGGGCAAAAAAATATTGACTTTGCTGTGACCTACCTAGACAGTGAAAATATTTATGTAGAAGGCACTGATATAGGTGATATCTATCCGCGCAAAGTTATATTTGAGCCATCAAGCGGCAGAGCTTTCGTAAAAAAACTTGATAATCTTCATAACGATACTATTACCCAGCGTGAGCGTGACTATAGAAGTAAAATTATACAAAAAGAGGTTAGTGGTGAAATTGAACTTTTTTAAAGGCACTTTTTAACTCATATTTTTCTCCTTTTGTCGCCTTTGGGAATATAAGGAATGTACATGGAAATAATTACAGTACTTGTTGTTGATGATTCTACGGTTATACGTAATATTATAAAAGCAGCATTAAGCCATAGTGAGCATATCCGTGTAGTTGGTGAGGCTGAAGACCCTATCATTGCACGTGAATTAATCAAAAAGCTGAATCCTGACGTATTAACCTTGGACGTTGAAATGCCAAAAATGGATGGCATTACCTTTCTTACTAATTTAATGCGCTTACGACCAATGCCGGTAATTATGCTGTCGACATTAACAACGAAGGGAGCCGATATTACTTTACAAGCGTTAGAGCTTGGCGCTGTTGACTTTATTGCCAAACCGAGTGTGCAAGAGCTGATTGCAACACAGCAAAGCTTTAAAGAAGTATTAATTGAAAAAATAACACAAGCATTTACGGTTGATCAAAAAAACTTCAAACTCAGCAATGCTCTTAATGATGTTAAAGATAATAACAAGAACAGCGTTAAAAAGATCCTGCCATTCAACGGTGTTAAACGAACTAATCATTTAATTGCTATAGGTGCCTCAACAGGAGGAACCGAAGCGATAAAAAAAGTACTCGAGATTCTACCTGCCAATTCCCCCGCTATTGTGATTACCCAGCATATTCCAAAAACGTTTAGCTTACGCTTTGCCGAGCGTTTAAATACTCATTGTGCCATGGAAGTGCATGAAGCAAGCCATGGACAAAAAATAAAACCCGGTCATGTTTATATTGCCCCTGGAGATCAGCACCTAGAAATAGTGAATAAAAATGGCACACTATTTTGCACATTAACAGATGGAGAAGAAGTTAATCGGCACAAACCTTCGGTCGATGTTTTATTTGATTCTTTGTTTGATATAGCAAGTAATGTACAGGCAATTTTACTCACTGGCATGGGGCAAGATGGTGCGCAAGGTATGCTGCGTTTAAAAGAGCAGGGTGCCTTGACTATGATTCAAGACAAAAGTAGTAGTTTGATTTGGGGAATGCCTGGCCGTGCTCATGCTATTTCAGCACAGACAATGCAAGTGCCCTTAAATAAAATTAGCAAACGATTACTTAAACATGCGGCTTTAGATCGTGATGGCATTAAAGACGCTATTTCAGCCAGTATAGCGAGGTAGTAATATGAATAATCAAGCAAACTTACTCTATATCGCTATAGCAATGTTATTAACTATTATTGTTAATTATTGGTTTGTTCAAAGCGAAATATTATTTAGTTTAATGAGTAGTGTTTTAATCATTATATTATCTTTTTTAGTTTACCAGAACACAAAATATAATGAACAAGAAAACGCTCAAACTGATATAGGTCAAATGTCAGCAGTAGACGATGAATTAATTCATAGTGTTATTTCTGAGTTGCAACTTTTTCTCCATCAAGAAATTAATGTGATTGAAAATGAAGTGGCGAGAACGACAAGTTTGGTAGAAGATGCTGTTACGGGTATTTCTAGTAGTTTTCAAGAGTTACAAGGGCTTAGTGAAGAACAGCAGCAAATGATTGGTGTACTTATTAATCACACTCAAAGCATAGGAGACGATCAAGAATCATCACTTGAAGACTTTGTTCATAACTCCAATAAAACCTTAGAAAACTTTGTTAGTGTTATTATTAATACAAGTAAACAAAGCCTTGAGACAATGAGTTATACCGATAATATGGTAGAGCAGTTTGACAGTATTTTTAAATTGTTATCTCAGGTCGAAGGCTTAGCGAGTCAAACAAATTTACTTGCCCTTAATGCTGCGATAGAAGCCGCTAGAGCAGGTGAAGCAGGTCGCGGTTTTGCTGTAGTGGCGAATGAAGTGCGAACTTTATCTGTCGGTTCGACCGAATTGAACCATGACATTCGTAATGAAATAGATAATGCGAAAGAGATTATTGCCAAATTGCGATCTTCTGTGGAAACCATGGCCTCGGCGGATATGACTTCTACCTTAGAAGCAAAAGAAAAAATGTCAATAATGATGCAACATGTTGAAAGTGTTAATCATGATACTAATACAAGTGTTGAAGAGCTGAGTTTGTTGGTACCTAAAATTAATGATGCGGTTGGTGTTGGCGTTCGATCGTTACAATTTGAAGATTTAACCAAGCAATCACTGAAATCGTTACAAAAAAATGTTGCTCGTATTCATTCAATCAGTGATGTATTAGCAAAATTTGAACAAACATCTACTATTACAGTACATCAACAATTAATTTCTTTGAAAGAAAAATGCCAACAAGTTTATCAAGATACTCAATTGGCTGAAAGTAGCCGAAGTGTCAATCAAAATTCTATGGAGGAAGGTGAGATAGATTTGTTTTAGAAGATAACGAATTTAACGAATAAAAGTTATATTTTTGTATATAAAAAAGGATAAAAATTTATGGCTGTTAATAGCAAAACATCAGATGATGGTAAAGAATTAACTATTTTTATTGATGACAGGTTTGATTTTTCATTGCATCAGCAGTTTCGTGATGCTTATAACCACAACAGTACACCAGGCATTACTTATATTTTAAACTTAAGTAAAACCGAATATATGGACAGCTCTGCTTTGGGTATGATTTTATTATTAAAAGATCATGTGCAACTTTATAATGGGAAATTAATTATTGCTAAACCCAATGAGACCGTTAATAAAATACTTGAAATAGCTCAATTTCATCGGTTAATGACTATAGAGGCATAAGCAGTGTATCAGCCCTTATGCAGTAGGAGATAATAGATAACATGCCCACTAACCAAAAACTTGCTCTAGTTGTTGATGATTCAAAAATGCAATGTAAACTGCTGTCTGTTTTACTGCAAGAAGAAAACTACCGTGTTGTGGTTGCAAATGATGGTGCAAGAGGCGTGGAAATGTATATTGAACACCAGCCTGACTTGGTATTAATGGATATTAACATGCCCATTATGGACGGTTTTGAGGCGACACGGCGTATAAAAAAACTATCAGGGGAGGGGAATTTAGCACCGCTAATTTTTATCACTAGTATGGATAGTGATAAAGCCTTTATTAAAAGTGTTGATGCTGGGGGGGATAGTATTTTGGTACGGCCCTTTTCTCCTGCAGTCTTTAAAGCAAAAATAAAGGCGATTCAACGTATTAGTGACTTGGTTTCACAAGTAAACAAGTTACAGCAAGAACAACAAAAAGATGCCGAACTAGCTGAAAAAATGATGTCTGACGTTATTGAAGCAAGAAATTTTGCTTTAGATAAAGTTGGTGTGATTAAAAAAGCCGCAACAATATTTAGTGGTGATATTCAGCTAACGGCTCAATGTCCAAGTGGTGATGTCCATGTTCTGTTAGGCGACTTTACCGGCCATGGTTTACGTGCATCTATTGGTGCTATTCCAGTCACTGAAACTTTTCGTGCCATGACTAAAAAAGGGTTTTCTTTGTTTGATATCGTCAAACAAATTAATAGACAATTATACGTATTGTTACCGGGTGGTTTGTTTTTTGCCGCTAGTTTCGCCTGCATTTCTGAACACGAAAAATCAGCTTATATTTTTAATGCAGGTCTTCCCGAAGGTTACCTTTTTGATAATAAAGCGGTTATCAAAAAATTATTTAATTCGACACATCCCCCTCTTGGTATTTTACCTCAGCTATTACCTGATGCTTCTCTTGACGTTGTACAAATTGATATTAATGACCGATTGGTATTTATTACCGACGGCATTGTTGAGGCAAGGAGTCCACAAGGAGAACTTTTTGGTTTTGACCGTTTTGAACAATCTGCAAAAGCAGGTGTTATTAAACAAGATCTTGCTTTGCAAGTACTAAATGATTTAGATCTATTTTGCCTGACGGCAGAGCAAGAAGATGATATCTCACTGGTAGATATTCCCTGTGGAGGTTGGCAATCGGAAAACTTAGTAAATACCATTACTGACTCTAACGAGGTAAATGCTCCAGATAACTTTCTTAGTGAAGGGGATTTTTCAGGTGCTTATGATAACCGCAGTTATAGCTTAGCACCAGCATGGTCTTATCAGTTGTATTTAACCGGTCAATTATTAAATAGTGTCAATCCTATTCCATTAGCAATGAACCAAATCAATGATTTAGCAGGTTCTGGTGAGCATTGGCAGAGTTTATATACTATATTAACAGAATTGTTTGTAAATGCGCTTGATCACGGTGTACTGGGCTTAAATTCGGAGTTGAAAGATTCAGCGGAAGGTTTTAGTCAATATTTTAATGAAAGAACTAAACGTTTAGCTGCATTATCAGACCATACTGATGATTTTATCAGTATTACACTGAATTATTATCCTTTTTCCTCTGAAAAGCTAATAAATACCGATCAGAAAGCGGATAGTGGTGGTATAGGAGGGAAAATGTTAATAAATATTAAAGATAGTGGCCAAGGTTTTGATGTAACTAAGCTGTTTAAAAGTAATACTGCCGCTATTGAGCAGAGTGTAAAACTTAGTGGGCGAGGGGTTGAACTCGTTAATCAGCTCTGTGACACCCTAGAATACCAAGAAGGTGGCACGTCAGTAACGGCTAGTTTCTTATGGGGTAATGAATAATAATTAATATTTTACAAAAAGCATCGTAAAGTTCAATGGATTAAGTGAGTGCTTTAATCATCTCCAAATTACATTTTGGGCGATAATATGAACTTTAAGAAAGCATATTAAGTAGTATAAGGATAAAAGGAATGACTATGGTTAAACATAATTTACTCATTATTGATGATGATATTGACTACTTAAATATATTAGCTGAAAGTTTAGCTGATACCTTTGAAGTTAAATGTGCACATAACTTATCGGTTGCAGATGACTTATTAAATGAAAAAATTCATTTTGATATTGCCCTAGTTGACGAAAACATTGGCAGTGATAAAGGTTCTGTTTGGATAAAAGCACAACAAGGTAATGACAGTTCTCCTACATCCTTTGTCATCTATTCAGGAATGGCGACAGAAGAAGCCGTTCTAAAAGGACTAGAATGTGGAGCGGATGATTTTCTAGCTAAGCCATTTTCCTTAAAAGCTTTACACTCTAAACTTGAAAAGTTAATTGAGTATCAAGGTAAAATTAATGACTTTGAAGATGAAATTAAGTCAAAAGATAATGTCATTAATATTTCCATGGCACAGGCCTCAAAATATGGTAGCTGCATGCAGCTTACGTCAAAGTTAAACCACTGCTTTACCCATGAACAAATTCGCGATGAAATTTTTAGTTATTTTTATGCTATGGGTCTTCATGGCTGCATTGCTTTTTACCCTTTAGCAGAGAAACCAAAATTTTTTAGTGCACAAAAAGGCACATGTTCACCTGTAGAAATAGAAGTCATGGAGTTATTAAAAGATAAACCTAGGCTTTATCGTTTTGGCCCTAGAACTATTTTTAATCATAAACTTGTTTCTTTATTCATTCTTAACTTGGAAGATGGCACTGTAGATACCGATATTTATATTGATGCCTTAGCGTCTGTTATTGAGTGTGTTGGCGCTAGAATGGCCTTTATCACTTATAAAGACTCATTAGGCTCCGTACAAGGTCAAATAAAACAAGCAGTTATTAAAACTAAAAAAATGGTTGAGATATCGAAACATCATCAACAAGAAGTGATGAACGAAATAGTATTAAAAATGGGCTCTAGTTTTCATATTCTTGATATGACTGAAGATCAAGAAACTTATTTAACTGACTTAGTTCACGGTGCTTTAAAAAAGCACAGTCAAGATGATATTAACTTTTTAGAAGTTACTCAGCTTCTTGATGATGCATTGGGCAGTGTAGATCAATTACAAGAACTTAGTCATGCTCAAGAACAAACTATGAATGAAAGTAATACTGATGATGAGGATGAATTATTTTGAATTCACAATCACTTGATTTAGCACATAAAGTATTAACGGGTATTGAACAAGCTTATTGGCAGTGGGATTTAGTCAATGATCGTATATTTTACTCTGCTCAGTTAATGAAAATTTTTGGCTATGACGAAGAAGGGAAATTTGTTTCACGGAAACTTTGGGAGAAACACCTCGAAGCGCCCATACTCGAAGAAGTGCATGAAAAAATAGCACTGCACTTGAAAGGGGAAATAGAACGGCTCGATATGACTCTGCCTTTAGTTAATAACAAGGGCAATAAATTATGGCTTCATGCACTCGGTAGTGTTGTAGAAAGACATGATAACAGAGCGACAATGATGTTTGGTACAGTCAAAGATGTAACTGAGACTAAAAACATGATTGTGCAGTTAAAAAAACAAAATGACTGGTTAATGTTAGCAGAGCGTATTAGCAACTCTGGACATTGGCGTTATGACATAAAAACAAAAAATTTAGATTGGTCTGCAGAAATATATCGATTACACGGCTTAACAAATAAAGCGACATTACCGACAATAGATGATGCAATTGATTATGTTCAGCCTAAAGATAGAGCACAGTTCAGAAATGCTTTTCATAAATCAATAGATCAACAACAACCATTTTCTCTTAAAACGACGTTAGCACTCGTCTCAGGAAAGAAAATAAAAGTAGAAATAATTACAGAAATAGAATGGGATAATAAGGGCAAAGCACAGGCAGTTTTTGGTGTTTATAAAGACATTACTCGCAGTGAAGCTCTATTTGAAAAATTAAAACTGTTGGCTATGGTTAATTTTACCATTAAGGTGCCCATTTTTTTCATTAATGATGATGATAATGTTGTTTATCAAGATATTTCGCCACATCATGATGGTGTTAGTTCGGTATTGTTCAACTACATTAATTTTAGCATTACCGAATATATGGAATTTAAGAAAGAAGCCAAAGAAAAAGGGCAAACAAAACAAAATAATATTAGCTTTGATAAATATATTAGTGTTTTTGACCTGTCAGTTACTTACGAAGCAGAAGAGGGCATTTATATTTGGATAGTGGAAAATGTTACGGATAAATTTAGAAAAGAACAACAACAAATCATTTCTAATCGTTTAGCGTTGTTAGGTAATACCTTCGGTAATGTATCACATGATATTAACAATGTATTAGGCGTGGCATTGGGCGCTATTGAAATGTTAGAGATGAAATTCTCTAAAGGTGAGGATGTTTCTGATTATATCCAACGCGTAAAAAATGCGATTGATAAAGGTAAAGATGTTACCGAACGTTTGTTGGCTTTTACTCGTAAACCAACAATTAAAGTTGTTAGCTTTGATCCCATACAAGACATTTATGACAACCAATATCTATTTAAGCAACTATTAATAAGCACGATCAATGTAACTTTTAACTTTCAACCGATGAATTGTATAATAAATTTTCCACAAGGGGAGTTTATTAATATCCTACTAAATTTAGTACTTAATGCACAAGATGCTATTCAAGAAAAAGGCGTTAGTGGTCAAATTGATATATCAGCTAACATAGGCAAGGATAACCGCTTAGAAATACATGTAAAAGATAGCGGCACTGGTATAGCAAAAGAGAACTTAACTAAAATTTTCGACCCTTTTTATAGCTCGAAATCCGTAAATAAAGGTAATGGTATTGGTTTAGCCAATGTCTACTCTACAATGTATAAACATAATGGCAATATTCAGGTAGAAGGTAACTGTGACCTTGGTGGCGCGCAGTTCACTTTGGTATTTAAGTGCCAGAAGTTAGAAGAAAAGTATGTTGCCAAAGAAATAGAAACAGATAAATTAAATTATGCGAACACGAACATTTTAGTATTAGACGATGAGGTAAGTATTGCAGAGTTTGTGGCTTTATTTTTAGATAGCAAAGGTGCCAATGTTACCGTTGCTAATACTAAAGCTGAATTAATCGCGAGACTAGAATCAGACATCGTTTTTGATATTTTTATTACGGATATGATTTTACCTGATTTGTCAGGTAAAGAAGCGGTCAATATGGTTACTGCTAAATTTCCAGATATAAAAGTATTTTCAATAAGTGGTTATATTGCCATAGAAGACCGAAGCTGGGATTACCCTGTACTAAGAAAGCCCTTTAACTCTAAGGAACTTGCTGATTTTTTAACGATATAACTTTATTTACGTCTTGTTAGGAATGGTAAATCATATGGATAGAACACCGGCCTCAGTTGCTGATGAAAATATTATTAGCGAAGGGCCTCTTGATAATATCAGTACAATGCAGGCTATTATTAACTCAATTACTGATGCGGTTGTTAATATTTCTGAGCAAGGGCAGATATTAAGCTTTAACCATAGCGCCACTAAAATGTTTGGTTATAATGAACATGAGGTCTTAGCGAAAAGCTTTAATCTTTTATTACCTATCGACCTTAACTCAGAGCACGACGGTTTGTCCCTTGATTTTTTTTCGCTAGACCTACTTAACCGTATGAAGAAAGGGCAAGAGTTAGCGGCTATTACAAAGGATGGTGCGCAATTTCCTGTATCACTCACCATTACACCTGTTAAAAATCAAGAACATACTATATTTACTGCTTTAATACGTGATATGACCAGTGTTAAATTACTCGAAAGTGATAATTTACGCAGTTTAAAGGCCGCGGAAGAGTTAAGTTTTCGTTTAGATTTTGCTTTAGCCGCGCCTCATATTGGCGTTTGGGATTACAATATAAATCATGAGTTTATGTCTTGGGATAAAAGGATGTATTCTTTACGTGGTATTGAAGAAAATGAAAATACGTTTAGCAGTAATAGTTGGCAAAAATGTATTCATACGGATGACTTACCCTTCGTGAATGAGCTGATTACTCACTGCATTACAACGGGAGAGGAGTTTAATATGACTTTTCGGGTGATCTGGCCTGATAAATCACTCCATCATATTGAAGCTCATGCTAAAGTTATTAAAGATGAATTTGGTCAAGCAGTACGCCTAATAGGTACTAATAGAGAAA
>JAWSUX010000274.1:0-3417 GCA_033852215.1 Colwellia sp.
TTTTTAATGCGATTGCCCTAACCTTTAAAAGTGTACCCCTAGGATTATGCAAATTCCTTTGTTATAGTATTCCACCAAAAAGTAACATCGCCGCACTAAGGTCGTAGTTGTTTATTAAAGCCTTTACGCTATTTTATTATCACCTCTAAATTTTAAGTTTAAATTATTACCTATGAAAATTACTAACAAATATCTAGTTGAAAGTATAATATTTATAAGTTACGTCTTATTTGCTATGGCATGGGTTGGCGGCACCGCCAGCATGAATCAAATAATGGCGTCTATGCACATTGAAAGTTTAGCCTCCGCTAGTTTTATCAGTGGCGCGGTCAGTTTTGCTAAAATCGTTGGTACTTTTATTGCCGCTTGGCTTGCGCTTAAATTAGGTGTTAAATGGGCTTTTTTTACTGCAGGAGCCTTAATTTCAGTGGGGTTGTTAACCCCTTTAGCGCCAAATTATGAACTACTATTGATTAGTCGTTTCTTAGTCGGTTTAGGTGGCGCATTTATGATTGTTTATTTTAATCCTATCGTTATGTCCTTGTTTGAACCTGAAGAACGTCCTACCATTAATGGTTTAAATGCCGTAGCATTTAATGTGGGCGTTGGCATTATATTATGGCAAATAGATAATTTTAATTCTTTAACCGGTAGCTGGAAAAATACGCTTATTATGTTTTCTTTAGCAAGCATAGCCTTTAGTTTTATCTGGTTATTAGTGAAAATGCCTGACAGTGAAAAAACACAAGTGAGTGAAAACCAAGAAAGTGATGAATACAGCTATGTTGACGGCCTAAAAGACAAATTTAACTGGATATTTGCTTTATCTTATTCAGGCATCTTGACGTTTTTTGTTTGTTTGTTTACTTTTTATCCTAAAGCTGGCATTACTCAGACACCTTGGGTGATAGGTTTTGGTATTGTAGGCACAATAATGGGCGTTATTTACAGTAAAAAGTTTCCACTACGTGTTCCGGTGATCCGTTGGTCTGGATTGATTATTAGTGTGACCATTGCAGTCTTTTCATTTAGCAGTATTTTATGGTTGCAAACACTGAGTGCTATGGTCCTCGGATTCTTTGTTTTCTTCCCTATGACCGCCTTAGTTTCAATTCCTCATGAATTACCAAAAATGACCAGTAAAAAAGTGACTGTTATTTTTAGTTTGTTTTTTGCTATTGCCTATACGGTTGGTACTTCAGTTTTATGGATATTTGGTAAGTTAGTTGATATGAATAATGGCGATTTTACTCAGGCCTTTATATTAGTTACCGTGATGAGTTCAACCTGTTTTATTGGTAGTTTCTTCTTGCCTGAAACGGGAAAAAAGAACAAATTATCCACTTCATGTGAGTGTGCACCAGCAGAAATATGTGAAGTATGCTCTCCATAGTAGAAAGATAGAAAAGAGAAGATAAAATAAAATGATTAATATCTTGTTGTTAAGCTTGTTTATTAATCACTTCAGGTAGAGCAATAACACAAGAAAATACTCCTGTAAAAGAAAGTAGACAATAAACTACCCGTAAAAATAAAAAACCTTAATTTATTTTATAAATTAAGGTTTTTTTGCCTTGCGAAGCTGGTAAACCAATAGATCTACTTTGGAAAGTGATGAATGAGCATGCTCGAAATAATAGATATTTTGCAACCGAAAAATATTTTAGGCGGAGTATAAATTACTTTTTGATTCTATTTTACTTAAAGCTAATTTATAAATCAAATAAGAGGTTCTGTGTCAAGCTGTTTTAAATACAATCGCCCTGGAGTGTAACCCTAGGATTATACAAATTCCTTTGTTATAGTGTTCCCCCTAAAAAGTAACATCGCCGCACTAAGGTTGTAGTTGTTTATTAAAGCCTTTACGCTATTTTATTATCACCTCTAAATTTTAAGTATAAATTATTACCTATGAGAATTACTAACAAGTATCTAGTTGAAGGCATAATTTTTATTAGTTATGTTTTATTTGCTATGGCATGGGTTGGCGGCACCGCCAGCATGAATCAAATAATGGCGTCTATGCACATCGAAAGTTTAGCCTCCGCTAGTTTTATCAGCGGTGCTGTCAGTTTTGCTAAAATTGTTGGTACTTTTTTTGCTGCTTGGGTTGCGGTGAAATTAGGTGTTAAATGGGCTTTTTTTACCGCCGGCGTCTTAGTTTCAATAGGTTTATTAACCCCTCTAGCGCCAAACTATGAACTACTGTTGATCAGTCGCTTCTTGGTCGGTTTAGGCGGCGCCTTAATGATTGTTTATTTTAACCCTATTGTTATGTCTTGGTTTGAACCTGAAGAGCGCCCAACCATTATTGGTTTAAATGCCGTAGCATTTAATGTGGGCGTTGGCATTATTTTATGGCAAATGAATAATTTTAATTCTTTAACTGGTAGTTGGCAAAATACGCTTATTCTATTTTCTTTAGCAAGCATAGCCTTTAGTTTTATCTGGTTATTAGTGAAAACACCTGACAGTGAAAAAACACAAGTTAATGAAAATCAGGAAAGTGATGAATACAGTTATGCTGACGGTTTAAAAGATAAATTTAACTGGATATTTGGTTTATCATATTCAGGTTTATTGACGTTTTTTCTTTGTTTGTTTACTTTTTACCCTAAAGCGGGCATTACTCAGACCCCCTGGGTGATAGGTTCTTGTCTTATCGGCGCATTGGCAGGCATTATTTACAGTAAAAAATTTCCATTACGTATTCCAGTGATTCGTTGGTCTGGACTTGTTATTATTGTGACCATTGCTGGCTTTTCATTTAGCAGTATTTTATTGTTGCAAACACTTAGCGGTATTATCCTCGGTTTTTTTGTTTTCTTCCCTATGACCGCCTTAGCTTCAATCCCGCATGAATTACTAAAAATGACCAGTAAAAAAGTGACCGTCATTTTTAGTTTGTTTTTTACCATCAGTTATATGGTTGGCACTTTAGCTTTATGGGTATTTGGCAAGTTAGTTGATATGAATAACGGTGATTATACTCAGGCCTTTATATTAATTACAGTGATGAGTTCAACCTTTTTTATTGGCAGTTTCTTTTTGCCTGAAACGGGGAAAAAAAACAAATTATCCACACCATGTGAGTGTGCACCAGCAGAGATATGCGAAGTATGTTCTCCATAGTAGAGAAGATAAAAGTGATTCATAGTTAGGTTATCAACCTATTTATTAATCACTCAAATAGAGTATTAGCAGAAGAAAATACTCCTGCAAAATAATCTAACAGTTAACAATAAAAAAGCCTTAATTTATAATATAAATTAAGGCTTTTTTGATTAAGTGCTTTAGGCTGAGTGCATTAGATTAAGTTAGATAAGAGCCAAGTTATTAACTCAGTAATCAATTGCCATTTAGTGTAATAGTAAAGCCATTGATTTGATTATTTCTTAGCGTTCACTTGATTAAATT
>JAWSUX010000275.1:0-2690 GCA_033852215.1 Colwellia sp.
TCAACCAAGTTGGTTTCTTCGCAATTCTTTTTAATAAATACCCAACAGGAATCATGGTGTATGCCTAACGCCGTTTTAAGCGGCAAATGATAGTTGGTTAAAATAAGCGACGAGGCATCTGCGTAATACCATGATGCCGATCGGTCAATACTATTCAAGCCGATCACTTTTTTGCCTTCCAGTAGACCTTGGTAAAATCTAACTTGAGTGATCGGCATCAGTCAAGGAATTTAGTTTTTTTCGCATAGATTCGCCCCTTAATTCTAATTTTATTGCCCCATGAACAAGCCGATCTAAAATAGCATCAGCATGGGTTGATTCTCCGATCATTTCATACCAATTTTCTATCGGTAATTGGCTAGCAATTAAGGTCGATTTTGTATCGTATCTAGCATCAATTAATTCCAGTAAATCACTACGCTGTTGAGCAGTTAATGGCTCTAATCCCCAATCATCCAAGATCAGTAAACTAGCCGAGCTAAGTTTATTGATTAGTTTGCGGTAACTTCCATCAGCTTGCGCCAGAAACATTTTTTCTAATAGCTCTTTGAGTCTAAAATAATAAACGCTAATACCTTGTTGGCAGTGATTATGGCCAAGCGCACAAGCTAAATAGGTTTTGCCACAGCCCGTTGCACCCGTGATCAATATGTTTTGATGAAGGCGAAGCCATTCGCCTTGTGCCAATGAGCGGATCTGTGTTTTATCTAGTTGTCGCTCTACACCATAGTTTAATTGGGCAAGCGTGCCGCCAACTCTGAATTTAGCTTGGCGAGTTAAGCGGTCAATTTTGCGTTGATCTCGTTGCGTTATTTCATGTTCAAGCAGTAAACTCAGCCGCTCCTCGAAGCTTTGCTCTACGTATAAATTTGGCTGATCATGCTGTTGCACTAGCGCATCACGTATACCGCTTAGTTTTAAGTTACTTAATTGACTACTTACTTGTTGAGTTATATTTTGCATAAATTTTCCTTTGTTTTATGGATTTTGGTTTAATGGTAATAGTGGTTACCACGGATATTCTGATGGTCAATATCACGTAGTAAGTCGCCTTGTTCTTCAGGTAATGCTTGTTTATCTAAGCCTTTTTCTAAGATGGCTTTCACTTGTTTTACACGGGTGACACCTGTGGCTAAGGCGCGATAACAGGCTGCTTCAAGCCGTTGGTCGGTAAACTTCTTACCTAAGCTCAATAAGCCCATACAAGCGCGATAGCTTTGCTCTGGATGCTTTTTAGCTTGCATCAATTGCATAACAAACTGCTCAGTTGAGCCACCGAACTTAGCTGCCCAACGTTCAAACCGTTGTGGTGTCCATTGCTGTTGTTTTTGATGAGCTATAGGCATATGTAGATCAAGCGTGGTGTGAGCACCTTGTCGGTGTGATCTTGGGTGAACGGCCACTTGAACGCCTTGATGGTAAAGTGTCACTAATTGACCTGTGGCATGGGCTTCAAGCTTTTGTTTGATCAAGGTATGAGGCACAGAGTAATAGTGTTTTTCAACTTCTACATGGTAATCAATATGCACGCTTACTTGTTTGACTAAGGTGTAACTGTAAGCCTGTGTGGGTAAAGGCTTGAGAGCAGGTTTATCAATCGCTTCAAACTGACTGAGCCTTGAACCTGGATGCTTCTTCATTTTCCGCTGGTTTAAATCAACAAGTAGCTCTTGTATCTTAAGGTTTAATTGGCGCAGGCTAAAGAAGGTTTCATTGCGAAGCCTTGCCATTATCCAGCGTTCGACAATTTGTACACCGACTTCGGCCTTAGCTTTATCCTTGGGTTTGTATGGTCTAGCAGGAACAATGACCGTATTGTAATGTGTCGCTAGTTGTTGGTAAGTGGGATTTAAATCAGGCTCATATCGACAAGGTTTAGTTACCGCACTCTTTAAGTTGTCAGGGATCACTAGCTCTGGCACACCACCAAGAAACTCAAAACAACGAGCATGACTCATCACCCAATCTTCGAGCTTTTGGCTGTATGTGGCTTCCGCATAGGTGTAATTTGATGCGCCCATGACCGCGACAAACACTTGGGCTGTACGGCATTCACCTGTACTCGCGTCAACAATATTCATTGTTGGGCCACAGTAATCAACAAACAGTTTTTCACCTGCTTTATGATTTTGGCGCATGGACGGTTTTTGACATTTAAGCCATGCTTTATACTGGCGGCAGAAGTGGGTGTAACTGTAAAAACCTTCCGCGTGTCGCTCTTTGTATTCTTGCCAAAGCAGCAATAGCGTCATGGTTTTGGGTCGCAGCTCCTGCTGAACTAATAACCAGTCAGGAATACTAAAGCCTTTTAGTCGGGGCTTTGTTTTGAAGAACGCTCGTTGCAGAGAATGATCATCCCATTTTTCATCAAGCGGCCAGCAAGTGATACCTAACTTTGCTGATTTACAGGCATACTTAGAAACAATTGAAGGTGAAATAGATAAGCTGTTTGCTATCTTTCGATGACTGAGTTTACAGTCGTATTTTAGTCTTAAAATCTCTTTAAGTTTACGCATTGAAATAGGTGCCGTTGGCATGGTTATTCTCATCATCAAAAATGAAAAGGATAACGATTAAAAACACCTACTGGAAAGACAAAAATGTGTATAAATTGAACGATACCATTCAAGCCGATCACTCAATACCATTTTGACCGAAAAGTGATCGGCATCGATGGTATTGAGTGATCG
>JAWSUX010000276.1:0-204 GCA_033852215.1 Colwellia sp.
TTACTCACCCGTCCGCCGCTCGACGCCTGAAAAGCAAGCTTTTCATCGTTTCCGCTCGACTTGCATGTGTTAAGCCTGCCGCCAGCGTTCAATCTGAGCCATGATCAAACTCTTCAATTAAAAATCGTTTGTGATGTATCCGAAGATAACATCTGCTCAATGAATTCTGTCGTGATACCAACACCCTCTAAAGGAAATTGATAT
>JAWSUX010000276.1:266-6431 GCA_033852215.1 Colwellia sp.
ATTGTTAAAGAACCTTACCTGTGTTCTATATAGAAGGAGGTAAGTAGCAAATAATCGCATTCGTTATTTGCGTTGCTACGTTGCTGTTGCCCCGAAGCAGGATGCGTATCATACGCTTCCGAGTTTTGATGTCAACGTTTTATTTGAATTTTTTTAGAAGTTATTTTCAAACGATTAAAAACTTTTCTTTAAAACGTTAAGTCATCTATATATCGTTAATACGAGCTAGATAACTTATCAAAACGTCCAACTGGTTAAGGTATTTACCTGAGCCCTATGGAACTGATGCGCATTCTATAGAATTATCTTGAGAGGTCAAGCGTAAAAATAGATTAATTACACTATTTTATGTGTTCGGTCAATAAAGAGGCTAATAGTGATTATATAATACAATTAATACTTATTAACTTGGATTTTAATAGATAAAACAATGAGGTTTTAGCAAGGTCTTATATTTGTTATAAGATCAATATTTTGATAGCTTAGTGGCATAAAAGCAGCACTATGGTTATGCTAAAGTTAGTGGTATAAAAGCAGCACTATTTATTGGTTATGCTGAAGTTAATTAGTAGTAGTCGAATTAGAGGATTCATAATGGGTATTAAATATTTAAATGATCTGGGTATTTTATTGTCTGGCATATTAGCCGTTGCTTTACCAGTATCGAACCTAGCAGCAAAAGAAATTGCTATTTACCGCTGGGTTGATGTCAATAACGTTGTTCATTTTAGTCAAAACTTACCTAAAACAGATAATTATACCCAGCTTAGTACGGTTTCATCTTTTAAAGCACTATCTAAAGAAGCAAGACAAGAAAAAGCATTGCAAGAAACTTCTCTACAATATGCAGATAATGTCGAGCAACAAAAATCAGCTGAGACAGATCAAGATAAGGCCACTTTTGAAAAAAATTGTCAATCAGCTCATCTTAATATTAAAATGTTAACTTCATATGATGAAGTACTCGTTACAGAGGAAAGGAGTGACGGTATAAAAACCGAGCGAGTACTCAGTGATAAAGAAAAGAAAGAAAAGTTAGCGCTAAGTAAAAAACATGTTGATCTTTATTGTGAAAAATAGTGAAAAAACAGCTAATCAATTGGTAAAGCACTGAAAAACATCACATCTAATACATTAAATACATTAAATAGGAGATTTTATTAGCCTCCTATCTATCAAATATTTAAAATATCCCATAAAAACGACAGTTAAATATACAGTACTAACTAAAAGCTAAAATCCCTTCTTGTACTGTTAACTTAATGGTTGCACCTTTTTCATATTCACCTGACAATATTTTTTGTGCTAGTGGATTTTCAAGTCCTTGCTGAATGGCTCTTTTTAATGGTCTAGCACCAAATACAGGATCAAAACCAGCTTGTGCAATTAAAACAAGGGCTTCAGCACTTACTACTAACTTAAATTCTTGCGTACTTAAACGTTCAGCTAAAGTCTGAATTTGAATATTCGCTATTTGTTGGATTTGCGCTGCAGCTAAAGCATGAAAAACAACAGTATCATCAATACGATTAATAAATTCAGGCTTAAAATTTTGTCTTAAAATGTTCGTGACCTGTGTTTTCATTTGTTGGTATTGGCTATCATCAGAGAACTCTTGAATAATATCAGAGCCAATATTTGAGGTCATTATGATGACAGTATTTTTAAAATCAACCGTTCGCCCTTGGCCATCAGTTAGACGGCCATCATCAAGTACTTGTAATAAAATATTAAATACATCTGGATGCGCTTTTTCTATTTCGTCCAATAAAATAACTGAATAGGGTTTACGACGAACAGCTTCTGTTAAATAACCTCCTTCCTCGTACCCCACATAACCTGGAGGTGCACCGACTAGTCGGGCAACAGAGTGCTTTTCCATAAACTCTGACATATCAACACGAATAAGTGCTTCTTCACTATCGAATAAAAAAGTCCCTAACGCTTTGGTTAATTCAGTTTTACCTACCCCTGTAGGACCTAAAAATAAAAAAGATCCTATCGGTTGGTTTGGATCGCTAAGCCCTGCTCTTGATCGTCGAATAGCATTTGATATTGAAGTCACTGCTTCATGTTGGCCAATAACACTCTCGTGCAATGTATCCTCCATAGCAAGTAATTTATCGCGCTCTTGTTCAAGCATTTTTGCAACGGGAATTCCAGTTGCCCTACTCAACACATCAGCGATTTCTACCTCTGTTACTTTATTTGCTAATAAACTCATTTCTTGCATTTCAGCTTGGCTGGCTAAGTCTAACTGTTTTTCTAGTTCCGGTAGTTTTCCATATTGCAGCTCAGACATGCGATTCAAATCGCCAGTTCTTCGTGCGGCTTCTAAATCAATACGAGCTTGCTCTAATTCTTCTTTAATCGTTTGTGTACCATACAAAGCCGCTTTTTCGGTGGTCCAGACTTCATCTAACTCATCATACTTTTGCTGATGTTCATTAATTTGGTCTGATATTATCGCTAAACGTTTTTTAGTGGCGTCATCAACATCTTTTTCTAATGCTTTTTGCTCTAGTTTTAATTGAATAAGTTTACGTTCAAGTCTATCTAAATCTTCAGGCTTAGAATCCATTTGCAAACGAATGCTTGAAGCAGCCTCATCAATAAGATCGATAGCTTTGTCAGGCAATTGTCTATCACTTATATAACGATGAGATAGACTCGCAGCCGCAACAAGAGCAGGATCAGTAATATTAACACTATGATGTAATTCGTAACGTTCTTTTAAACCGCGTAAAATCGCAATAGTATCTTCAACGCTTGGTTCGTCAATCAATACTTTTTGAAAACGGCGTTCTAATGCGGCATCTTTTTCAATATATTGGCGATACTCATTTAAAGTAGTCGCTCCAACACAATGTAAATCACCACGTGCTAACGCTGGTTTTAACATATTACCAGCATCCATAGCACCATCGCCTTTACCTGCACCGACCATAGTATGTAATTCATCAATAAATAAAATCACCTGCCCTTCTTCTTTAGCAAGTTCATTTAATACCGCTTTTAAACGCTCTTCAAATTCACCTCGATATTTAGCACCTGCCACTAACGATCCCATATCAAGAGATAATACCCGTTTGTTCTTCAAGCCTTCTGGTACTTCATGGTCTACAATTCGCTGTGCAAGTCCCTCTGCAATAGCGGTCTTGCCTACACCAGGCTGTCCTATTAATACGGGATTATTTTTAGTACGACGTTGTAAAACTTGTAAAGTACGACGAATTTCATCATCACGACCAATAACAGGGTCTAATTTACCTTGCTCTGCAAGTTCCGTTAAATCAATCGTATATTTGTTTAATGCTTGCCGAACATCTTCAGCATTTTGTTCATCAACTTTTTGCCCGCCTCTAACGTGCTCAATTGCTGCTTTAATGCGCTGTTCATTTGCACCAAGTGAGCTTAATATTTTACCTAGAGCACCTTTATCTTCTAATGCTGCCAAAATAAACATTTCAGAAGAAATATATTTGTCTGAAAATTTTTGTGCATGCTTATCACATAAGTTAAATATCCGACCAGAAGCAGCTGATAATTGTACATCGCCTGCCGCATCTTGAACTTGTGCTAAGGATTTTAATACGTCTTCTAATTGGCTACGTAAAGAGCGTACGTTAATACCCGCTCCTTTGAGTAGTGAAATAATAGAGTTACCATTTTGATCAAGCAAAGCGAGCATCAAATGAATGGGCTCTATAAATTGATGATCTCGCCCTAACGCTAGTGATTGTGCATTAGCAATGGATTCTTGAAAGGATTGAGTAAATCTATCTAAACGCATTAATGATCTCCTGCCAGCAAATAGAGTAAGTGCTGGAATTTTTTGATTTACATGTAATTATTTATAACATTAGGTCTAGATAGCTTTTTTTCAAGTAATATAAGTATCAGTAGTTGATCTATAACAAAATAATGAAGTGTTATTGTGAAAGACAAATAATACTGGCCATGCGGCCTGTGATCGACTCTCTGCGATAGGAGTAAAATTTTTCTGTATTGTGATAAGTGCATTCAGCTAGCATTGTTACTTTTTTTATACCTAAATCAGCTAATTGTTGCTTTGCAATAAGATGTAAATCGGCTAAAAACTTACCGTTATTTTGCTGCACAAATGCCTTATCAAAATGGACGTTTTTCTGAGTAAAAGCTAACTTAACTTCTTCACCCACTTCAAAAGCGTTATGACCAATACAGGGGCCTAACCAAACTTGTATATCATTTATATTACTGTGCACTTTAGCTAACGTGTTTTTGATAATATTAGCCGCTAGTGATCGCCAACCACCATGAATTGCGGCTATTTCAGTACCATACGTATCACATAATAAAATGGGTAAGCAGTCTGCGGTCATAATTGCTAGAGCAATGTTTTTTTCTCTAGTAATACTGGCATCAGCAATAAGGGTTTCATTAGTATCCTGGTTTACTTCAACAACCTTATTGCCATGAACTTGCTCAAGCCACTGTATCGTGACTTTATCAGCCAGATTTTCTTGTAAGCGAGCTTGTAAATAAATACGATTGTTAGTGACCGACTCAACATTATCATCAACATGAAAACCTAAATTAAAGCCCTCATAAGGTGAGTAATGATTTACAAATGAATTTTTTTTTGATGACTTATTCTTTGGTGAGCTATTTTCAGGCGTTAAACGGTTAGTTTGAAAAGCAAAAACTTTATTTTTTCTGGGGCCAGTTTCTAGTTTGTTACTAACAGGCCATGAGAGCAACTCAATAGCTGAGTTGCTCGATAAAACGGTCGGCTGATTAATATTCTTCTGTGGCATTTAGCTTAGTATCATTTTGCAAAACTTGAAGAAGTTCAACAAAATCTTCAGGTAAATCAGCATGCCATGTCATTAGCTCTCCTGTAATTGGGTGATATAAAGATAACATTGCAGCATGTAACGCTTGACGCTTAAAGCCTCGTAATACGGCCAATAACTCCGGCGTAGCATTTTTAGGCGGTCTAGGACGACCACCATAAACAGGGTCCCCAACTAACGGGTGCGTTATATGCGACATATGAACGCGAATTTGATGGGTACGTCCCGTTTCTAGACGTAAACGCAAACGGGTATGTAAGCGATACTTTTCCATTACACGGTAATGTGTCACTGAAGGACGACCGACAAAAGAAACGGCCATTTGAGTACGTTTTGTTGAATGACGCCCTATAGGCTCGTCAACCAAACCACCTGCGGTCATTGTACCATTAGCGATGGCTTCATATTCACGAGTAATTTCACGTAATTGTAAAGCATCAACTAAGTTAGTTTGTGCGGCAATAGTCTTAGCAACGACCATTAACCCAGTTGTGTCTTTATCAAGACGATGTACTATACCAGCACGAGGCACTACACCTAGATCTGGGCAGTGATGTAATAAGGCATTAAGTACCGTGCCATCGGGGTTTCCTGCACCAGGGTGAACAACGAGACCTGCGGGTTTATTTATCACCAAAATATCATCGTCTTCATAAACAATATTTAAAGGAATATTTTGTGCTTCAAAGCGAATTTCAGCTTCAACTTCAGCATTAATTTCAATGTTTTCACCACCATACATTTTCTCACGAGCACGTGTTAATACTTCACCATTAACCTTGACACTACCCGCTAAAATCCAATCTTTTAAGCGAGAACGTGAATAATCAGGAAACATTTTTGCTATTGCTTGGTCAAAGCGTTTACCTAGACATGATTCGGGAACCGTATCTTTATGATGAATAATTTCAGACATTAAACTCTCTTTAAATTTTTAACCGCGTGCAAGCCATTGTGCTAGATAAAGTGCTAGGTTAGAATGCTTACACTCAAATATAGTATCATTTTACCCGTTTACGTTGGTCTTTGATATTTATTTTAATTAAAACAAAGTAGCGATCACAAATTTCATGGAAAAATTAACAATAAAAATTCTTTTAACCATTATTGCATTAGCATTAACTGGCTGTTCAAGCTCAGAAAAAGAAATTGAAGTCGTACCAGATAAATCAGCACAAGCCTTATTTGTTGATGCCAGAGCGGCACTTGATAATGGTTTATACCAAAAAGCTATTCAACTTTTAGGCGCCATTGATTCTCGTTTTCCTTTTGGCCCAATATCTCATCAAGTACAATTAGACTTAATTTACGCTTATTATAAGAGTGG
>JAWSUX010000277.1:0-2674 GCA_033852215.1 Colwellia sp.
AATGGCCATAACATCTCTATAGACATTGCGGGTTTGCCTAATTTACTCACCGTTGAACCTTGATGAAGAGTATTCCACCATTCAACAGAATATTTAATTATAGGGATATTAATCACACCAACTAAGGTTAATATGCCCGCAGCTTTACCTGCTAAGTTTTTATCCTCAAAAGCGTTGTGTAGGGCAATAACCCCTAAGTATAAAAATAATAGTATTAATTCAGACGTTAAACGGGCATCCCATATCCACCAAGTACCCCACATAGGTTTACCCCAGGCAGAGCCTGTAATTAAAGCGATAGCAGTAAACGCAGCACCAACAGGAGCTAACGCTGCAGCAGAGGCGTCAGCAAGCTTTAGTTGCCAAACAAGGCTGCTAAAAGCGGCAATTGCCATAGCAAAATAAATACCCATCGACAGAGATGCTGCAGGTACATGAATATAAAAGATGCGAAAACTGTCGCCTTGTTGGTAGTCTGCAGGCGCAAATAATAACGCCCAAACTAAACCTATAGTTAAAAATATTGCGGTTAATGCGCAAAGCCAAGGTAATAATTTATTCGTGAAGTGATAAGTTACTTCTGGGTTTGCATAAGGATGAAGCCATTTCCACATTAGTTGGTACTCACTTTTAGGGCTGCGCCAACGGCAAAAGGCGCGAGTGTTAAAGATCCAAAAAATAATGCGGCAATTATAGCAAGTTGTCCGCTGTAAGGTAAGCCAAGCGCTGCGGTATCTATTGCACTAGTAGCAAAAATTAACACTGGGATAAATAAAGGTAAAACAAGTAAACTTAACAATACCCCGCCTTTTTTAATGCCTACCGTTAGGGCTACGCCAATAGCACCTAATAAGCTTAATACAGGTGTACCAAGTAACAGTGTTAACATTAATGCACCATAACTTTGTTCATTTAAATGCAACAACACGGCTAATAAAGGCGCAATAAAAATAAGTGGTAAGCCAGTAATAAGCCAGTGAGCGAGTATTTTTGCTAACACCAAAATAAATATTGGGTGCGGGCTTAATAACATTTGTTCTAATGAACCATCTTGGTGGTCTGATTTAAAAAGTCGGTCTAATGACAAGAGTGTTGCCAATAATGCTGCTACCCAAATAATACCAGGAGCAATACGACTTAACGTTTGCGCTTCAGGCCCAATACCTAAGGGGAAAAGTGTAATAACAATAACAAAAAATAATAAGGGATTAATAATATCGTCACGGTGGCGCATGGCTATAGTAAGATCGCGCTTTAATACCAGCATAAAAGCACGGCGATAAGAAAGTGTTAATTTATCGGCTATCATTATATCTTCGTTTTCAGCGGTTATTGGACTATTTTGTGAGCTCAATGTCATTGTTTGTTATTCCGCATGTCCATTAAAGTCACTGTTGTCATATTCATCGTTATCTAAACTGATTTTTTTTATGGTTGTACTATCAATAGTTATTAAGTCTTGATGAGTTGTTAATATAACGCAGCCACCTTGTTTAGTATGTTCAATAAATAACTGCTCTAAACTCGCAACACCCTGTTTGTCTATCGCGGTAAATGGTTCATCTAATATCCAAATAGGTGCTTGGCTTTGATATAAACGCGCTAGTGCTATGCGTCTATGTTGTCCGGCACTTAAATGAGAAGCTAAACTGTCTTCAAAACCTAACAGGTTAACAACCGCTAAATAATCGCTGCTATTATTGGTATTATTTCCATGCAAAGCTAAATTGAAGTTTAAGTTTTCTTGTGCGGTCATTTCACCTTTAACACCGGCTAAATGCCCCAAATACAGTAAATTTTGTTGAAACTCTTCGCGGCAGTAACTGATTCTTTGTTTTTTGTAATGTACTTGACCGTCGTAAGGTTGTGATAAACCGGATAAAATACGTAATAGGCTAGTTTTTCCTGAGCCATTAGGCCCTTCAATTTGTACTATATCACCGGCATTAATTTCAAGTGATAATTCGTCAAACAATAAACGTTCTTCTCTAATGCAGGTAAGTTTACTGGCACTGATCAATGCAGGTGTTTTCTCTATTTTTTGTTCTGAACTTGATTCAGAAGATTTTTTTTTAGCTGATGAAGTCAATGTAAATAAGTCTTACCAATAGGTTTATATGCAGTCAATTTAACAAGCCTTATTTTAACTTAGCTTTGTCAGGTAATCATTGATATGGATCGCGTAATCACTTTAGCCAATATCATATCATAACTATAATTAGCATAGCGCGATGAAAATGTAACATTATGAAACATATTATCGCGATAATTTACATTAATATTCCCCCTAATAAAGTGCTAAACTAGCGCGGATTTAAAGAAAATCGGAGAAGTAAATGAACCCTGATCTCATTCCTGAGCTTGGTCACCTAGCCCTTATTGTCGCATTAGCTTTTGCTATTTGTTTAAGTATTGTCCCCCTTGTTGGTGTGCAAAGTTCACAGCAAAGTTCGTTAAAAAAATTGGTTGGTTATGCTAAGCCCTTAACCATGGGCATGTTTGCCTTTACGGGTTTAAGTATTGTCATCCTTGCTTATAGCTTTGTTGTTGATGATTTTTCTATTAAATATATTGCTAGCCATTCTAATACCCACTTACCTTATTATTTTAAAATTAGTGCTGTATGGGGAGGGCATGAAGGCTCCTTATTATTATGGGTGTTCTCACTTACCAC
>JAWSUX010000278.1:0-3217 GCA_033852215.1 Colwellia sp.
TGCCAATGACCAGTATTTACGCCTTGCCTGAATTGGAACAACAAGCAATTATTTATACACACTTTGTTGTGCGTGAAGATGCGCAGTTACTCTATGGTTTTGCTAATAAAGTTGAGCGTAAATTATTTCGCTTATTGATTAAAGTAAATGGGGTAGGTCCTAAGTTGGCACTCGCCATTTTATCGAATATGTCTGCCGACCAGTTTGTTAGTTGTGTTCGTCATGATGATATTACTGCCATTGTTAAAATCCCAGGGGTTGGTAAAAAAACAGCAGAGCGGTTGTTAATTGAAATGCGTGATCGTTTGAAAGATTGGCAAACACAAATATCACCTACACCAGCAACTGATGCAATGCCTGATCAGATGAACATTGAAAATACCTTTGTTCAGCCTTTACATGATAACTCTTATGAAAATAAAAGTGATGCTATCAATGCATTGCTTTCACTCGGTTATAAACAAGTACAAGCGGATAAAGCAGTTAAATCAGTATATACTAGCGGTATGTCGAGCGAAGATATCATTCGTGATGCATTAAAGTCTATGCTGTAACGGCGGTAATAAATTGAAAGTATAAACCCAAACCACTTCAAGATGCCTGAAACTCGCATCTTGAGGTGGTTTTGGTATAGCATAAAGCGAATATAGGAAAAATAATGATAGAAGCTGATCGCTTAATTGAGCCAATCGCCACCATCGAAGATGAAGGTGTTGATCGCGCTATTCGTCCTAAAATGCTTACTGATTATACTGGTCAAGCTCATGTAAAAGCGCAAATGGAAATTTTTATTCCAGCGGCTAAAAACCGTGGTGAGCCACTCGATCATTTACTCATTTTTGGTCCACCAGGACTGGGAAAAACCACATTGGCCAATATTGTTGCCAATGAAATGGGGGTAAGTATTCGCACTACCTCTGGTCCAGTATTAGAAAAAGCAGGGGATTTAGCTGCTTTACTGACCAATTTAGAAGAAAACGATATTTTATTTATTGATGAAATACACCGTTTAAGTCCGGTTGTTGAAGAAATTCTTTATCCTGCAATGGAAGATTACCAGCTTGATATTATGATAGGAGAGGGGCCTGCTGCGCGCTCTATTAAACTCGATTTACCACCATTCACTTTAATTGGTGCAACAACGCGCGCAGGGGCGTTAACTTCGCCATTACGCGACAGATTTGGCATAGTGCAGCGCCTTGAGTTTTATAATGTAAAAGATCTAACCTCTATTGTTAGCCGTTCGGCACATTTTCTTAATTTAACTATTGATGAAGAAGGCGCTTTAGAAGTCGCTAAACGCTCACGTGGTACGCCACGTATAGCGAATAGATTATTACGCCGAGTGAGAGATTATGCTGATGTGAAATCTCATGGCATTGTTGATAAAAACACCGCTGCCGCCGCACTTGATATGCTTGAAGTTGATACTGAAGGTTTTGATATTATGGACAGAAAGTTGCTTCATGCTATTATAGATAAATTTATGGGAGGGCCTGTAGGGCTTGATAATGTTGCCGCAGCCATTGGTGAAGAACGCGAAACAATTGAAGATGTATTAGAGCCATTTTTAATTCAGCAAGGCTTTTTACAACGTACACCACGTGGACGAATTGCTACAGATAGAGCCTACCAACATTTCTCAATTACGCGTCCAGAAGAGCAAATATAAAAACTAACATAATAGCTAGCATAAGCTATAATATAAGAACGAAAAAGCCGCAGTAAATGTTTATTTACTGCGGCTTTTTTGATTTCTTTTAAATGCTTTATTTATGTGGGCGGCTGTTCCAAGCCTTAATCGTTTGGTATCGCCATAAAATTTGAATACCGAAATAACCTATAATAGAAAAAGTTACCGCGAGTACGCCGCAACCAACTAAAAACGCTGGACCAATGGTACTTAGGCTATCTACGACCCATTGCCAGCTTGCTACAAAAGTAAATTCCTGCTCTGGTACTGCTAATACCCAGGTACCGACCAAATAACAAGCATAGAAAATAACGGGCATAGTCAATGGGTTAGTTAACCAAACCAAAGCTATTGAGAGTGGTAAATTTGCATGTACTATAATAGCGGTACCTGCAGCTAAAACCATTTGAAAAGGCACAGGAATAAAAGCAAAAAATAAACCAACAGCAAACGCTTTGGCAACAGAGTGGCGGTTAAGGTGCCAAAGGTTAGCATTGTGTAGTAAGTCACCAAAAATCTTTAAGTACTTGTTTTCTTTTATCGCTTGATGATCAGGCATCATGCGTTTAATGGTTTTTTTAGGCATATACTTCTACAAGTTCTCAGGCTATTTCTTTGGTAATAAGTAGCAATAATATAAGTATATTTATCCCTATTTAATTAAGGACTCTCTTCACTATGGATTGGTGGCTACTAACTTTTTTTCTGGGTGCTATATTGTCACTATTTCTACCCATAGTGCCAGTGCTTTTTCAGCTATTTTTACTTCTGTTACTGGCCATCACGTTTTTTTATCACAAAAAGCTGCGTACTAGCTCTGGTTTGTTGCTTGGCGCTTTTTGGCTTTTATTTAATGCATATAATTACCAACAGAAAATATCCGTTGAATTAACTAACGCAATGCAAGAAAAGCAAACGTTAATGATTCAAGGGCAGGTATTAACATTAACTAAGATCACTAATGAGCTTGAACTAACAAAAGAACAACATCCCCGACAAAATGTTAAATTTAATTTTAAGGTACATAAGGTTAATGATCAGGTTTTAGCGCAAGATCTTATTGTTAGACTTAATTGGAGAAAAGTCCCTGTTAACATAGGGCAAGGGCAATTATTAAAATTAAACGTTAAGTTAAAACCTGTGCATGGTTTGGCTAATTTAGGTAGTTTTAATTATCAAGCATGGCTAAAAAGTAAATATATTGTTGCTACGGGTTATGTAATAAACGATCGCAAAAATTCACAAAACAATACACCTATAACAGAATCAATTTCATTACGTCAGGAGCTTTTTAACCAGTATCAGACTTTGTTTTTACCAAGAGAAGAAAGTGAAAATTCACTTATGCCGTTAATGTTTGCTTTAGCTTTTGGTGATCGCAGTCAGTTAACGCCGGAGCATTGGCGCATTTTACAAGCAACAGGCACAGGGCACTTAATTGCTATTTCTGGTCTACATTTAGGTTTGGTTGCCGGTGGTGGTTTTTTTGTAGTGATGATGTTGGTGAGACTATTACCATTAAGG
>JAWSUX010000279.1:0-4670 GCA_033852215.1 Colwellia sp.
AGCCGTATTGATGTCGCGCCTAATGCTCGTGAAGCATTAAAACGCTTTTCTCTTAAATGGCAAATGCAAGCTGAAAATTTATTGAAAGCAGAGAGCGTTGAGCAAAATAATTTTGCTAAACAGCTTATTGATAGAGCTGACGGTTTATATCAATTGTGTGAAAATAAGCCGCTATGGCAGTAATGTTCACCGTAATTAATAATTTTTAACGTTATTTTTTAATCACTTTACCTCTTATTTTCGGTATATAAAAAAAGAAGACCGAAGTCTTCTTTAGTAAGTTCATTGTAGAGATAATTAATTAATTATTTCAATTCATCAATGAAAGCAATAGCACGGCCAATATAACTAGCGGGTGTCATTTCACATAACTGAGTTTTAGCTGCATCAGGTAATTCAAGTGTCATGATGAATTCACGCATTGAGTCACCATTAACACGTTTGCCGCGAGTTAACTCTTTTAATTTTTCATACGGCTTTTCAATACCGTATCGACGCATAACGGTTTGTACCGGCTCTGCTAAAACTTCCCAATTACTGTCTAGTTCAGCAGCTAAGTTAGCTTCATTTACTTGTAACTTACTAATACCTTTTAACGTAGCGCCGTAAGCAATCATAGCATGAGCAAAACCGACACCTAAGTTACGTAAAACCGTTGAATCAGTTAAGTCACGCTGCCAGCGAGAAATAGGCAGTTTTTGTGCTAGGTGAGTGAATAGGGCGTTTGCAATACCTAAATTACCTTCTGAATTTTCAAAATCAATCGGGTTAACTTTATGCGGCATGGTTGATGAGCCAATTTCACCTGCAATAGTTTTTTGCTTAAAGTGACCCATCGCAATATAACCCCAAATATCACGATCAAAATCGATTAAAATGGTATTAAAACGTGCTACCGCATCAAATAATTCAGCAATGTAATCATGTGGTTCAATTTGCGTAGTAAACGGATTGAATGATAAACCTAATGAAGTAACAAACTCATTAGCATATTCATGCCAATCTACTTCAGGATAAGCGCTTAGGTGAGCGTTATAATTACCTACAGCACCGTTAATTTTACCTAACATTTCTACACTAGCAATTTGATTGCGTTGACGTTGTAATCGTATGTAAACGTTAGCCATTTCTTTACCTAAAGTACTAGGTGAAGCAGGTTGACCATGAGTACGGCACATCATAGGGATAGCTTTATATTCAACGGCTAATGCTTTAATTGCCGCTAAAATTTTGTCCATTTCAGGTAACAATACTTCTTCACGGCAGTCATTTAACATTAAACCGTGTGATAAGTTATTAATATCTTCTGATGTACAGGCAAAGTGAATAAATTCCGTAACCGCGTTTAATTCAGCGTTATCAGCAATTTTTTCTTTTAAGAAGTACTCAACTGCTTTTACATCATGGTTTGTCGTTGCTTCAATTTTTTTAATACTTAGTGCATCTTCTTCACTAAAGTTGCTCACAATAGCTTCTAAAACTGCATTTGCTTGTGCAGAAAATGCAGGGACTTCCGCTATTGCGCTAGTTGCTGCAAGTTTTTGTAACCAACGCACTTCGACAGTAACACGGTATTTAATTAGGCCAAACTCACTGAAGATAGGGCGTAATGATTCTACTTTACTACCATAACGACCATCTACAGGTGATATTGCACTTAATGCTGAAAGTTCCATAATTTTTCCTAGGTTATATTAATATTCTCTTTAACTAACATCCTTAGTTGAAGAGTTAAATAGTGTTTAATTTTTATTAAATTTAATTTAGTAATGCCTTAGCGGTATCGACTATTTTTTTGCGATTGAACAATATGTGACGTCGCTTACCGCCAACTTGTCGCCATAATACGGCAGCGCGTATACCGGCTAACAATAATGCTCTAATTTTATATTGATTAACGCTTTGTTTTAAAATAGTAGACTCGCCAGTGACTTGAATTTTATGACCCAACGGGCTGATAATATCGCTATAAATACTCGCGAAACTTGCAATCAATGTGTCACTAGTTAATGCGTAATGTTCAAGCTGTCGCTCGGTTGCGTTTATACGTTCGCCGAGTGCGTTAAGCTGCTTAGGCTGCTTAGCCAAACGCCTTTCTAAGTTTATTAAACTAATGAGGTAACGAGTAAACTCTGGGTCTTTGTGCTTGTTTGAGCTTTCTGTATTATTATCATCATTACCCAAATGGCTGATTAATAACTCAAGTCCTTTTTTAATATTATCGAGATCACCACCATAAACAGCTAAGGTATTTACTGGCGAGGTTTCAATAATACTCTTTAATAAAACACTGAACTCTCCATCAGTGATTTGCCCTGTTCGTGAAACTTGTTGTACTTGGTAGGCCACTTGACAAAGAGCGGCAAAAGTAATGGTTTGATCTTTCATTTTTTCTCTAGTTCTTAATTTATCTTGATTTAGTTGATGTTTTATAGATTAACGGATAAGGGTATCAATAATACCACCACCTAAACAAACATCACCTTGATAAAATACTACGGACTGCCCAGGTGTTACTGAACTTTGTGCTTCATTGAAGTCAATTTGGTACTCTTGTTTTTCAGTACGTTCGTCATTGTTTTTTTCAGTGTTAGTCGTTAGAAGTGTTACTGTACAGTTAACATCTTCTTGACGGTAACGTGTTTTTACCGTGCATTGAATACTGTTATTAAGTACTTTTCTGTCAACCCAATGTAATTGATTGGCAATTAAGCCTTTAGAGAATAAGCGAGGGTGGTTATGCCCTTGACCAACAATTAATACATTGCGCAGTAAGTCTTTTTCAACAACATACCAAGGCTCTTCACCCGCATTACTTAAGCCACCAATACGTAAACCTTTACGCTGACCTAGCGTGTGATACATTAAACCATCGTGATTACCTACCGCAATACCTTCAGCTGATTCAATTACACCTGGCTTAGCGGGTAAATACTGGCCCAAAAAATCTTTAAATTTTCGCTCGCCAATAAAACAAATGCCGGTACTGTCTTTTTTATTATGTGTCACTAAGCCTGCTTTTTCGGCAATGGCTCTAACTTCTGGTTTTTGAATATGCCCGACAGGGAATAATGTTTGTGATAACTGTTTTTCATCTAAGGTATAGAGAAAGTAACTTTGATCTTTATTATTGTCTAAGCCGCGTATCATTTTCCAATGACCATCGCGGTATTCTCTTTGTACATAATGCCCCGTGGCAATAAAATCAGCACCTAAGTCTTCACAAGCAAACTCTAAAAAGGCTTTAAATTTAATCTCTTTATTACACATAATATCAGGATTAGGGGTGCGTCCTGCTTTATATTCTTCTAGAAAATATTCAAAAACATTATCCCAGTATTCTGTCGCGAAGTTTATCGTGTGTAATTTTATTTCTAATTTATCGCATATCGCTTGTGCATCAGCTAAATCTTGAGCTGCAGCGCAATATTCATCAGTATCATCTTCTTCCCAGTTTTTCATGAAAAGACCTTCTACTTGATAACCTTGCTCTTTAAGTAAAAAGGCAGATACAGATGAATCAACACCACCAGACATGCCCACAATGACTCTGCTCTGTTCTGCGGGTTTGTTCGATTTAGCGTTACTTATAGGTTTTGCTTGGCTCATGCTTGACTCGTATTGTCTTGTATATGTCTTATATTTGTCTTTATTCTAAATTAGAAAAACGATAAATGTTACAGGATAAAAAGGCGCAAAATTATAACACGCCAATGCGAGAGGATATAGATTAAAGATTGGATTTTAAGCTAGATAGTTCTATTTTATTGCCTAGATTAAGTTTTTTTCTCTTAATGACCCGCGGGTTGATTATAAATCGTTTTACCATCTTCCAATTCTTCAACTAATAAAAACTTTTCTTAGTGATGGATAACTGAGGCGACCGTCGCGTTGGGTTTGAATTGTTCTGCGCCATGACAGTGATTAAATTCACTTTTGTTAATATTACTCTTCAACTCTATATTCACCGTTATTAATGCCATCTAATGTCCATTTACCAATAGCGTAACGAATTAAGCGTAGCGTAGGAAAACCTATATTGGCAGTCATGCGCCTTACTTGTCTGTTTTTACCTTCGGTTATTTTAATTTCTAGCCACGTTGTAGGAATATTCGCCCGTTCTCTAATAGGGGGAACTCGTGGCCAAATTAAGGGCTGCGTCATTACTTTTATTTTGGCAGGTCTGGTTAGGCCATCTTTTAATGTCACCCCTTGGCGTAATTTATTTAAATCACTAACCTCAGGAGAACCCTCAACTTGTACCCAATAAGTTTTTTCAGTTTTCTTTACTGGATTAGCTATTTGATGTTGTAACTTGCCATCATTAGTCAGTAATAATAAACCTTCACTGTCTTTATCAAGTCGACCCGCAGCATAAACACCTTTGATATCGATAAAATCTTGTAAAGTGCGACGTTTCCCTTCATCAGTAAATTGACATAAAACGTCAAAGGGTTTATTAAAAAGGATAACTTTACGTTTATCGCTAGATGGTCGTACCTCTTTGTGTTTTTTAGGTGTGATTTTATTGTAACCATTACCTTGTTTAGCCTGTGCCTTTATTTTTGTTTTCATTTTTACTGTTTATCCTTTAAATAAAACACCTGCTTTTGGCCCAGCTATTTTAATACGCCTTGAATTACTATACTATTTGCGCGCGAAATAAATTT
>JAWSUX010000280.1:0-1548 GCA_033852215.1 Colwellia sp.
ATAAAAACAATGGCCCTAACGGTTGTTTCGGTAGGGAAAATTTGTCGGGGTAATCAACATCGACAAAATACAAACCTTCTGGTGGTGCTGTAACACCTGCAACTCAACGATTTTTAGCTAGCAAAACTTTTTTCATCCAGCAGGGTGTTTCTTGCGCCTGCCCTACGCGCATTAAGCTACCAACTATATTTCTCACCATGTGGTGTAAAAAAGCATTCGCTTTAATATCAACAATAATATATTTACCCTGCCGACTAATTTGGCAGTGCTTAATAGTACGTATTGCTGAATGTGATTGACAATGTACCGTACGAAAAGATGTAAAGTCATGTTTACCAATCAGATGTTGTGCGCCTTGCTGCATTAGTTTTTCATCTAAATTAAAATGATAATGACTAATGCCGTGGCTTAATATCGCGCTGCGCATAGGATTATTATAAATAATATAACGGTAATTTCGCGCAGTGGCACTAAAGCGCGCATGGAAGTCATCTTCAACCAGTTTAACCCAAGAAACCGCGATGTCTGCAGGTAAGTGTGTATTCACGCCTAAGGTCCAAGCGCTTTCTTTACGTATTTTAGTTGTATCGAAATGAATCACTTGATTGGTCGCATTAACGCCAGTATCTGTACGCCCAGCACAAATCACTTCTATTGGCTCATTAGCAATTTTCGATAACGCTTGCTCAAGTTTTTCTTGTACAGTAATAACATTGATTTGTCGTTGCCAACCACAATAATTTTTACCGTCGTATTCAATACCTAAAGCATAACGCATGAAAAATTTCACTTAAACATTAAAAGACGCGCATTATCTATTATTTAATGCCATTAGGCTACGCTTAGCTCAAGGATTTATAATGACAAGTTATTCAATAATGCTTGTGCTTCAACTTGCTGCTCACTGTCGCCTTTATTTAGCACTTGCTGTAGAATAACTTGAGCATTTTCATCATCATCCATTTCAATATAAACTTTTGCTAAATCAAGTTTTTCAGCCATAGCTTTGTCTTTATCCACATCAATAGCGATATCATTTTCACCCACTGAAGCAAATTCACCTAAGCCAACATCGATACTAGTTTTATCATAGGGTTCACCTTCATTTATCTCTCCCATACTTTCAGATAAGAGTGAATCAACCGATAGGTAATCTTTCTCTATATCATCATTGGGAGCTGATGGTGCCCCCCCTTTATCAGCCTCTTGTAAATTTTCAACCAATGAGTCACCAATATCATCACCCGTAGATATCTCTTGAACAGTACTATTATTCGATTCTTCTTCAATATCAGCAAGTAGCTCATCAAAATCAACATTATCAAGCTCTTGAATGCCTTTAACTTCACTCGATGTCACTTGCTCTGTCACAGAGCTTTCTTCTTTGTCCACATCATTTAGTAAGTCGGCAAGTACATGTTCATCTGAAAAATCTGGTGACAGTTCCAGCTCATCTATAAGGTTTGTATTTTCAGGGAGCTCATTTTCCTCAGTCAATAATTGGCTTAACGCAGCTTCATCAAAATCACCAACATCTGACTTAACATT
>JAWSUX010000281.1:0-5751 GCA_033852215.1 Colwellia sp.
AAAAAATGTGCTAGAAGAAGAGCTTTTTGACTGGTTATCTGTAGTCCCGAGTGAAACTCCTCCATAAAAACCAGTATCTGCAATTGCTGGCAGAGTTATTGCGAAAGCTACGAGTCCGATTAGTATTTTTTTCATTTTTTTGAGTCAATCCTTATAATTCACTAATCACCGAATAATGATTAGTAAGTACGAAATTTTAACGCCCGCCATATTGGTCCGAACGAAGTGAGGTCCAGCCCGAAGGGCGAACAATGATGGCATGGTTAGAGCTTTTCGTACGGCATTTCATAATCATTGGAAATCGTATACGTTAAATTCGAATAATTACTATCCAGGTATTTTTTAACTGTCGCTTTAGCTTCTTTAAATTTGGTAACTTCATAGAAATTAAATTCAAACTGATATACTCCACTACTGTGTCCATCAAGAGCTCCTAAATTTCTCTTTTCGATAAGCTCAGTCACTTCATTGACAATTTGAAGATGCTTTTCACCTCGAAAATAGGAGTCAGTCTTGATCATAATCCATAGCTGGTCATCAGATGATTCTTCTGCTGTGGAGTTATCCACGCCTCCTAGAGCAAACAACCCCAATAAAAACACTAATAACTTCATAGTTCTCTTAGCTCTAACGTCGCTTATTTGCGGCAAATTTTTGCTTTTAGTGGCGCAGTCACGGTAAATTTGTCCAGAGAGCGCAGCGAACGAGGCAAAATAGCTTGTTATGGCTCACTGTCACGATTCCAGTAATCAATTTCGACGGACCAATCTACTCCGTACCACTTTGTAGCTAAAGCTTTAAATTCATCTCGTTCGATTTCTTCCCAATCCTTGCGCCAGCACCATTCTTGATCTTTATAGTACGCCTTCAGGGGGCCTTTTCCGAATATCCCGCCATTAAGTGCTTTCTGTACTCTACACACGTAGTATTTTTGTTCGATTAGCCCATACGAGGGTGGATGTTTTAAACCGATCCACCATAGCCACATCGCAGCCATTGCTACTACCATCACGATGGTACATAGAGTTATTAAGGTTATCTTAATCATGATCCTTCAGGTGCTATAACGCCGCTTATTTGCGGCAAATTTTTGCTTTTAGTGGCGCAGCCACGGAAAATTTGTCCTGTGAGCGAAACGAACGAAGCAACATAGCTTTGTATGGATTCACTTAAATAATTCGTAGCTAAACCATGGTGTATTTTTTGGTTTAAGAAAAAAAGGTAATCCGAAAAACAACGCTACAGTAAGCGCTCCAATCCAATAAGAAAGGCTGCGATTAACCACCTCCAAATACGTAATTAAGGGAATAGAAACCACACCAAGACAGCCGTACAATAGCAACAGTTTTCTATTCGTTTTTTTAGGCCACCCCTTATCTTTCAGGTGTGCGTCACAATCAAAGCAGATATAGCCCGCCAACCTTTTTTCCTTAGCCTTATTCATTGCTTTCAAACGACTAACTTTATTCGAGCAAGATGGGCAAATCATAGTTCTATAATTCTACACATGTAACGCAGAGCTTTGGGGCGGCCAGTTGCGAAGCAACGTATTTGGCCGTCCCAGCCGCGAAGCGGCGCCAAGAGAGTATTGTTATATTTGCTTTTTATAAACATTTGTTTTACTTGGTTTAGGTGGGTTATTTATTATCCAGACTATAATACCAACTATAACTAAGATTACGAAGATTAACGGCACTCCCAATTGAACAACCATATTATTTTGAAAGAGGTTATTTAAATATGAAAGAATTATCTTAATTACTACTATCGCTACCAAAACCTTCGACGATTTTTTTAATTGTTTATAAAAATGCTGCTTGCTTATCACTACGGGTTCAGGTGGTATTTTTTCCAAAGGAGCATCGCACGAAGGACAAATAAATTTTTGACTAGCGTTTCTCCAGTCATGACATACAAATTCGTTTTCGCGGAATATGCCTCTACAATTTGCACATTCATATCTCATAATTTCATCCCAGAAATATAACGTCCGCCACAGCTGCAGGCGGTGCGGAGCCATTTTTGTGTTAATGTTTGAGCGATAGCGAGTAACACAAAAATGGCGTAGTACCGGCTGTCAGGCTGGTGGCGCTTGTTAGGGCTACACACTTTTATACTCCGGCTTACTCCTTCAAAAAGTAATAAAAGCTCACCCTCGGGTTTACGCTCTTCTTCTTCGAATGCCAACTCATCAATACTGATGAGTATAGGAAGGATTAATACTCCTTCATTTCCCCAATCTACAATAAAAAGCAGGCGATTGGCAATCGCCAAGTTATTATCAACCCATTAGCTATACAGTTATTGAGCACAAAATCCTACGCGCTATTTCAATTATGGCTTGAATTGCAGCGGCTAGATCATGGCCGTCTTGGCTAAGCACCAGGGTGCGAGTACCCAATTGCGTTATTCTGGCGGGGGCTGTTGATTTGCATTGTAAATTGATCCAGCAGTAGTAACCGCCCAAGCGTATGATATAAAGCGACAGAACCCTTCTGCTTACTCGTATTGACGCAACCAATCTTCATCCACACCTTGACTATAATCGCTCTCCCTATACTCCTTTACAAATACGCTTGCCTTTTGCAAAATGATAGCCACAGCTTGTTTTCTAGTATCATTATCCGTTATCCTTTCTGTAATCTTCAGATTAGACTCTACGGCATATGGATAAAGAGAATCATGAAGATCGAGCCTAATTAAAGCAGCCTCATAATAATGTTGGGAAACAAAATAATCAAACGTGAACCTCTTACTATAGTCTATTTTTGAATCCACATAATGCGGATACGGAAGGCACGTGGGATTCAACCTATCAAGATCGCATTTATCCATAAAGCTTAATATATTTAAATAATCTTTTTCAGTTTTTAAATCAAGATGCCTCAGAATTATATTAATCGATTTTTCTCTTTTTTCAAAATGCCTCTTGCCGTTCTCAGCCTGATAGCTTTCAAAAAAAGAAGGATCATCAAAGGAAAGCGCTAGATATAAAGCTGCTCGCTCATGCACGAAACCATCGGGAACGTGGCCATAATTAGCATCAGGATTAAAAGGGTTGTCTTTACTTGCAGAATTTATTTTTTCTATAACAGCGTCAGGCTCATCAATTAGCTCCCATATATCATTAACAAACTTTCTCCTTGCACCATTCAATTTTACATATTCTGCATATTCTTTACCCTCAGCGCGCCGGTCAATCAATTTTGAATACTTATGAAACCCTTCAAAAAACATGAAAATTATCAGTGCGATAAAGAAAGATTTTAAATATATAGGAGAACCGAACCATAGCCAAAAAATTATTAAAAAACCGAAAAATATTGCCCCATAAAAACTAATCATGGGGATAATCATATCCGGCGTATCATATATACGGCCAGGATTTAAATAACCGTGGATACTTAAGAAAAAAACAAACAAAATACCAATAAAAGATATATATTTTATTCCGAACACTAGCATATGATTCTCTGATGTAATATTTATGATCGCAGGGCAAATCAATGGGGCCGAGTGCAAGCCCACTAGTAGAATTAGCGGATACCCTACTTGCCCCACTCAAAATCAATGGCAAAAAAAGCTTAGTGCGCATGATTTCATGCTCAATAATTGTATAGCTAATGGGTTGATAATAACTTGCCGATTGCCAATCGCCTACTTTTTATTGTAGATTGGGGAAGATAAGGGGGTATTAATCCTTCCTATACTCCAAAATCAGCTATTTCATGCTTACCTAAAACATCATAGTTTTCTTCTATTTGGCGATTAAACTCTTCTTCAGTAAATTTTTTATCCGAATCCATCCCAAGAAGGTAATGGCAAAAATCATTATATTTTTTCTGACTCCATGATTCTTCAGTGTGTTCTGCCAACGGCTTAACTAACTATATCAATGATCTCGTTATCATTAAGATTTACAAATTTCATTTTCTCTCCTTTAAATCTAACGCCCGGTTTACCTGCGTTTTAAAGTTGTGGCCTGTCTTTTAGGTCACAACTTTAAAACGTCAGAGTGCAACCGATTGTTAGGTTATATTTTGCTTATGGACAACAATCACTACCTTCAGAGCAACAGCGATTATCTTCTACCTTACTCCCAAAAATTTCTTCCGCTGCTTTTTCAGTAACTCCTTTTGCCCCAGTTACTATACCAGCGGCCACACTTAAAGCTTCTTTCATCTCTTCATGGCTTACTCCAGCACTACGAGCAGCCTTTTTGTGAACCTTCATGCACTTTTGGCAATTTAGCGCGTAAGCCACACCCAACGCTATCATTTCCTCAATTTTAAGATCAATTATCTTTGACATGTTCTTCTCCTAATCTAGATAATGCTGGGTCAAGAAATTTTCCCCAATCGACCGTATAGACGAGAGCGTTAGTGAGACACTCACGGTAACTACTTGATCACTCCAGACACAACTGTATATAATGCCAGTACCAGCCACGGAACGACGACTATGCCGAAACCTCGAAAACACCTTATCTCCCTAGACGCTACACCCTACTACCATTGCGTTTCGCGCTGTGTTCGGCGTACATTCCTATGCGGCTTTGATCGACTCACCAATATAAGCTATGAACATCGCCGACAATGGATTGAAGACCGCATTCACTTATTGGCGCAGGTCTTTGCAATCGACGTCTTCGCATACGCAGTTATGAGCAATCACACCCATCTTGGACTGCACATTAATAAGGCCAAAAATCTAGCGTGGAGCGATATGGAAGTTTGCCAACACTGGCATCAGATTTATAAGGGAACAGTCCTTACGCAAAAATACCTGCGTAAAGAATCTTTAGGCGAAACTGAACTGCTAGCTGTTCGCTTGCTGCTAGATAAGTGGCGCTTACAATTATGTGATATCAGTTGGTTTATGCGAGCACTGAATGAACCCATTGCCAGACAAGCAAACGCCGAAGAAAATTGCACCGGAAAATTCTGGGAGGGACGATTCAAATCTCAAGCGCTATTAGACGAAAAAGCCCTTATAGCGTGTATGGCCTATATTGATCTAAATCCCGTTCGCGCCAAAATGGCATCCACGCCCGAAGAGTCAATTCACACTTCCGTAAAACTGCGCTGCGTCACACTTAACGAAAAAACAGCGCCAGACCAACCCGAATATTTAATGCCCTTTGTCGGCAATCCCAGAGAACCCATGCCCCAAGGACTACCCTTTCACCTGAACGATTATTTAAGCTTGGTCGACTGGAGCGGAAAGATAATTCGCGAAGGAAAAAGTGGAAGCATAAATCAAACACTCCCCCCAATATTGGACCGCCTAGATATAGAACCAGAAACGTGGCTTATTTTAGTCACGAAATTTGAAAGCCGATTTAAGAGTCTTGTCGGCGCGAAGGAAGCACTTAAGTCTGCTGCTCAGAAACTAGGATTTAAACGGACACCCGGCCTTGCCAACTGTCTAGCCCTTCTGCATTAACAACAATCACTCCCCTACCACCCAGAACTCCGACCCAGATTAACGCCAAGGCATCGCCACGCCTGTAATTCCATATTTGTTGGGTGTTTTTAAAACTCACAGAAAATATTCATCAGTCAATCGTTCTCAACACTCTATAACCCAAAAAATTACTGACTTTTGCATAACGTATTTACTTTTTAAGAGTGACTGTCATGTTAATTTTTCTCTATAACCCAAAAAATTACTGTCTTTTGCATAACGTATTTACTTTTTAAGAGTGACTGATGAGATGGACGCTCCCTAGTGCTACCGGCGTCAGAATGC
>JAWSUX010000282.1:0-193 GCA_033852215.1 Colwellia sp.
CAATTACTCATACCAAAATCACGACTGTTACAGGTTTAATTGATACTTTAGGTTATGTTTCTGATGGTGAGTCGCATGAAAGTATGGAAATTATTAAGTATTATGATATCAAAGATATGCGTTATTACGTGGTAGAAGTTAATGGAGTGAAAACTTTAGCATCGCATGCAATGTAAATATAACAAGGCAATCA
>JAWSUX010000282.1:224-1489 GCA_033852215.1 Colwellia sp.
CTTATTGCGGCGTTAGCAGTAAAGGCAAACTATTGGTGAGTGTTGATAATCAAGAAATTAAATTTCCTCTAAATTCAGATGAATTCCAATTCATTTTTGATTACCAACTTGCTAGTAGATCTCTCTTTAAAAAGTTGTCAGTCATCCAAGCTGACTTATTGGCTAAACGCCCTAATTTTAAAAGAGTTAATGTCATTTTAAATCTAGCAGAGCTAGATTCATTGCTTTTAAATATTGCGCAAGAGGCAAACAAAATTAATAATTCACCAAATAATCAGTGTTTGTTAGATAGTTTGTTTGGTAAATTAAGCAACAAATACAACGAAGCAGCCAGTCAGTAATTTACTGCTAACAAGGCGTTCAAACGGACAAATAACAGCTGGCTGTTGTTCGTGCCTCACACATTTTAGCCAGCTATTATTTGCCGCTTAACGTGGCGTTAGCTATAAGGAGTTCTAGTTGGGCACTCGCATCATGAATTTTATTGAGAAATCCAATAAAGTATTGTTATTTATCGCAGCGATTATTGTAATAATTGTAATTGGGAAGAACTTAATTAGTGATCTTTTGAGAAAAGATTACTCAGAACCAAAAGTTCAAGTTATAGACCATAGTAATGCTCAAAAGGAAGATCAAAAACCTCAATTAGAAAAAAGGTATGTCGGTCAAATTAAAGATGTTCATATTTTAGAGATAACCTCAGATAAAATAGTAGAAGAACAATCCTATAGTGGAAATGCTGACATGATGATTGTTTCATCTTCTTTGAGTTTAAGTAGTAACGCAGTTAACTTAATGTTTACTAAAGCAGGTGAGAAAAATAATTTGTTATTTGAGAATAACGCACTAATTGTAGCGTTTTCACCAGCACAGGCAAAAGAAACACAATACCGAAATATCTTAAGTAAAAACATCTATTCTGTTGCAAGAAAAGACACGAACAAAGATGGATTCTTAAACCAAGATGATAAGAAAGAGTTATTAGTTTCTGAATATGATGGTACGAAACTAACATCAATTATGGATAATATAGAAGGTTTCCAAATCATTAATAATGATGTTATTTTACTTTATACAGCTACTGGTAGCGATACGTTTTATTATACTTTTAACGTGTTATCAGGTGAGTTACTCAAGCTTGATACAAACTTATAGCTAACAAGAAAATCAACAAGGACACGTAACAGTTGGCTACGTTTCGCTTCGCTACACATTTTAGCCAACCATTACTTAGCCTGTTATTTGGGCGTTAGGTATTCAGGGTA
>JAWSUX010000022.1:0-5571 GCA_033852215.1 Colwellia sp.
CTCTATTAAAGTAAAGAACAACAACGGTATTATTTTTAAAATTGGATCAGGTTTTACTGACAGTGAACGTGCTAACCCGCCCGCTATCGGTTCAGTGATAACCTATAAATACAATGGCATTACGATGGCGGGTAAACCGAGATTCGCCCGCTATTGGCGAATTCGGACGCAGTAAGATGATAATACGCTCTAATCACTAGTTTCTAGTTTTGGCTGATAACAGAAGATTAATACTTTCAACCCCTTACCTTGATGTGCCTCTTTAAATACTTTAGGATTAACAATTTTTTGCTCAAACTGACAATCAGGACACTCACGTGCCACTTCGGTTTTTAAAAAATCCTCATCTAAATCAGGAGAGTTCAAACATAACATTAACTTAGCACCAGCATTCATCCATTGCGGAATACGGCGAATAATTTTGGCATAATCACGTTCAATATTGACACTACCTTTTTGAAAAGAAGGTGGATCACAAATCAGGATATCATACGGGCCATATTTTTTAATGCGACTATTAGACTTGAAGATATCAACCCCTTCAAACACTACTTTTTTACCGTCTTTTTTCGCAAGATTATTTAGCTGATGATTTTCTCGTCCTTTACTTAAAGAAGCTTTACTTAAATCAATATTTACCACTTTGCTCGCACCGCCAGCCATCGCGGCAACAGAGAAAGCACAGGTATAAGAAAATAGGTTTAATATGTTCCTGCCTTGTTCAGGTGAAGCCTCTTGCGATAAAGAGTTTTGCGCATGCTGTCTAAGCCATTTACGACCATTGGCCATATCGAGGAATAAACCACTATTTTGCGCTTTACCAAATTCAATATTAAACTTTAAACCATCTTCGGTGACAATAGTCCGAGCGACTTCATCACCAAGCAATAACTGTGTTGGTGAAAATTTCTCATAACGATGCTGCACTTGCACAGATTTACATTGGGGGATTAATGCTCTTAGCGCTACGGCTTGGCTCATTAGCCATTCAGAATCTACCGCTTGATAGAGCGTAATTAAAATAACAGGAGCTAACCAGTCAACATTCACGTGACTCAGATCTTGATAAGCATGACCTCTGCCATGGAATAATCGTTGAGCATCGGTAAAATCACGGGAGGTTATATGTTCAATCATAATTATAAATTTGTTCACTGTACTAAAAAATAAAATCCCTAGTTCATCTGAACTTATATGCAGTTGAACGAGGGATAACGACTATGGATAACGGGCTGTGCAATTTACTATAATATTATATGATTACAAGCCAAACAGATTATAAGCAAAAAACTTCGTTGCAACCGTATTAACAAAAATAAGTAAGACAATAACAGGAATAAAAGTACTCAAAGAAAAGTTAATATATTTCTCAAGCCAAGAGCCTTTATAATTTTCATTGCCGATGCTTAACTCATCAGATAATTGCTTATTTTGCCAACGGTAACTAACAAATATGCATAGTAAAAAACCGTTAAGCGGTAAAATAGTATCGTAAAAAACATCATAAACCACATCAAAAAATGATTTATCTCCGCCTGCATAAGAAGTAAATTGAGTAAAAAAGTCCACCATACCAAAAGACACTGTCGCAAAAATAGTTAAGATACCTGCGGTTAATGTTAAATATAATAATGCTTTTTTACGGCTTTGTTTTTTCTCTGTCACTAAGTAAGACACGGGTACTTCAATAATAGAAACTAATGAGGTAATGGCGGCAAAAAAAACTAAGAGAAAGAAAAATACAGCGACCGCACTTGCGCCAACATAACCAATAGACGTTTGTAACGCTAAGAATATTTTAGGTAAAAAGGTAAATATTAACGATACCGAACTATCACTTAGTTCAGCAGGATTAACATTCGGGTTGAAAGAAAATACGGCTGGCAATATCATTAAACCCGCAATAAAAGCCACTGAAGTATCGGTAATAGCAACTAACTTTGCTGAGTTGGGTATATTGGTCTGTTTAGTAATATAAGAGCCATAAGTCAGTAATATGCCCATACCTAATGACAAAGAAAAGAAAGCTTGTGATAAAGCACCGTTGATAACACTCGGTGTTAATTTGTTAAAATCAGGAATTAAAAAGAATTCAATACCCGCTACCGCATTCTCTAAAGTTAAAACGAAAGCCACCATAATAAGTAACATAACAAATAATGTCGGCATTAAGACTGTAGCTGCTTTTTCAATGCCTTCCTTAACCCCTGCAGCTAAAATAAAACTAACAATAGCGCCCACAAAAATTAACGCAACAAAGAGGTACGGACTGTTAATAAACTCGCCAAAACCTGCATTACTCGCTAAATAATCTAAATCGCCAGCTAAGGTTAAAGCAATATAACCAAAAATCCATACGGTGATTACCATGTAAAATACCGCGATCATAAACGGGGTTAGCACACCTAAAAACCCCGCTGCGCCCCACATTTTATTGTTTCCGCTTAAGGTTTTAAATGCGCCTACAGGCTCTTTTGCGGTATTACGCCCTATCGCCATTTCGGCTATCATCACCGGTAAACAAATCAAAAAAACAAAAACAGCGTACATGATCAAAAAAGCACCACCACCATTTTTAGCTGCGTTAACGGGAAAACCAACTAAATTCCCAATACCTACCGCAGAGCCTGCTGCTGCCAATATAAAACCGAGTTTAGAGCTAAAATGCTCACGCTCTCCATTAGCACTTGAGGGGGTTACTTCTGTGGTCATAATTGTCCTATTTATTATTATATATAATTTTTTTATAACGCATTTCTATTTACCCGGTACAAAAAACTAATAGCATTATTACTTTTATTTCGCGCTTATCTAAACAGTCTATCGAGAGAACAGTTTAGGGTTCATCATAGCTAAAATATTATTTGCTTCAGCTGCTGCGAGCTCTGCCGCTTGTGTTAAGTCATCTTCCGACAAAGCAAGCTTTTGACACAAGCGTTCATCAATAAGGTTTTCAAAAGAAAACTCATCTTTATGACTGTCGAGTAAAGCAAGTCGTGAGGCGAGTTGTAAAACATTAACGTCTTTGTTAATTTGGATCTTTTGCGCTTCATTAAAATGACGAATGGGTAAAATAATCTTTTCTGGGATTTGCCATATTTTTAATAAATCTGCCGAAATATCGGTATAGGTGAAACCTAATGCTAATTCTTGTAACTGCCAAGGTAACTGATCACTGTTATAATTTTCACAGCGTTGTGCAATTTCAGGGGTAATTTTAGCAACCAATAGCTCACCAAAATTTTGCAATAATCCTGCAACAAATAATCGCTCTATATCACGTATACCTGCTTGAATAGCTAAATTTTTTGCTGCCAATCCACAAAATATACTCATACGCCAAAATCGTTTTAAATCGATTGCTTGATTTTCAAAATGTTTAAATGCTGAAGCAGCAACATCAACCAACATCATATTATAAATGGCTTGTGTACCAATAATAGTGATAGCGCGAGAAATAGTACTAATTTCGCCCTGAAAACTATAAATAGCACTATTGGCTATTTGCAGTAAACGTGATGTCATTGATGGATCGATACCAATAACATCAGCAAAGTCAGCGATTTCAGAGCTTTCATCTTCCATTAACGCTTTTATTTTAAAACAAGCATCAGGTAAGGCAAATGAGCCGTTCGCTTGTAATGCGTAATCATGTGCGTTCATAATCGTCCTTTATCAACTGTTAAACAATAATTATATAAATCATGTTGTTCACACTGAATATTGTCATGTATTTTACTTTTTTATAAAACGAGGTTCAAATAATAACTCGTTAATATAAAAAGAATTTATTTAAAAGTTGTTATCTAAGCTCAGTTACTCTTCTTCAACCAACGTCATTAAGGAAGTATTACCTCCTGAGGCTGTAGTATCAATACTAACGGTTTTTTCAGTTAACAAACGTTGAATTAAATTATCAAAGTACTCTGAGCTTATTACAGGCAAAATAGCACCCGAACGCTGCGCCAGTTTTTCACTGATATAATGTTTGCTATCACTGTTACTATCTACCACTACGCCTGATAAATTTGGGTGTGCTAACATGCTTTCTAAATGGCATTGTTTAGCTACTTGGAAAACATCATTACCTGCACCCGTAGCATTAAATTTATCTCTAAAGGCTATTGCCTCTTCATAGAATAAATCTGATACCACAGCAATTACGGTATTACCTGTCGCCAACGCTGTAACAATAGACAACACCCAAAAATGAAAAATAACATTTTCGTCAGCATAACAAATAATATTACCTCTGTTTTCCAAATAAATAATATTCGATTCGCCTGTAGGTCCAGGTAATTGTTCAGGGTTTTTTAAACGTTTTTCAATGCTAATTAATTGCGAGCGAGCCGCGCTAATCGTATTATTTAAATCGTCGGCTAAATCATCAACAATATCAACATGTGATATTTTTGCTAATAATTGACGCACACAAGATACCCGAGTATTCAAATCGGTTAAACGCCATTCTTTCTCGACCCAGTTTGCTTTATCCATTAAACGGGTCGCTTCATGCTTTACAGCCGAATCACCTGTCAATGCCATCATTTTTTCGTTAGAAAAATCATATGACTCAACATGCGGTGTCGCTTTTTCCTTCATTAAACGTGTTAGGTAATTCGGACCTCCTGCTTTAGGGCCTGTACCTGAAAGACCACGACCACCAAAAGGCTGCACTCCTACAATTGCACCAATCATGTTACGGTTAATATAAATATTACCTGCACGTGAAAGTTTGGCTAACTCAAGAGCTCGGTGTTCTATACGCGTATGAATACCCATAGTTAAGCCAAAACCCGTGCCGTTAATTTGTTCAATAACTTGCTCTATATCGTTACCGTTAAAACGAACAATATGCACACAAGGACCAAAAACTTCTTTAGTTAACACACTAATATCATCGATTTCATATAATCGTGGTGCAAAAAAGAAATGACCATCTTCATCTACAACCTGATCTGAAAATTCACATTGATATAATAATTTCCCATGCGATTTCATATACTCCGCATGAGCATTTAACGCATCAAGCGCTTTTTGATCGATAACGGGACCAACATCGGTACTCAGTTTTTCGGGGTTACCTACATGTAATTCAGCCAAAGCCCCCTGCAACATAGTAATGATATTATCGGCAATATCTTCTTGTAAAAATAATACTCTAAGCGCAGAGCAACGCTGCCCTGCACTTTGAAAACCTGAAGATATTACATCGTCAACTACTTGCTCTGGTAAGGCAGTTGAGTCAACAACCATGCAGTTTTGTCCACCTGTTTCAGCAATGAATGGCACTTGATCACCACCACGTTGAGCTAAGGTTTGCGAAATCAACGTGCCCGTTTCAGTAGAGCCGGTAAACATTACCGTTTGAATACGAGTATCTGGAATAATAGTACTGCCAACAGTACTGCCACGGGCAATAATAGCCTGCACAACATTAACAGGTAAGCCAACGAACCCCATTAGCTCAATAGCACGCAACGCAATAAGCCCTGTTTGTTCGGCGGGTTTTGCTAATACCGTATTACCTGTCGCAATAGCAGCAGCAACTTGGCCTAAAAATATAGCTAA
>JAWSUX010000022.1:5601-18187 GCA_033852215.1 Colwellia sp.
TGTTAGCGTAATAACGACAAAAATCTACCGCTTCACGTACTTCATCAATACCATCTTGGGCAACCTTGCCAGCCTCTTTAATACAAAGCGCAATTAACTCAGCCATATGACGTTCTAAAATATCGGCAATTCTATTCAGTAACGCAGCCCGCTCACTTACCGCAGTTTGTGACCAAGTGCTAAAGGCGACTTCTGATTTATCAATCATCGCCAACATATCATCTTTGCTGTGATATTGATGAAAACCAATGATTTCACAATGCTTCGCTGGGTTTCTTACCGCATTCGCATTTTCTGGTACATCATTTTTATTTAATAAATTCTTAACAAACCAAGTATCAAGTATCGCTTTAAGCGGTATTATTTCATTGGCATCGGTTAAATCTAGCCCTTTAGAATTATTACGCGCTGCCGCCTTTTCTGGTATGATTTTTTCATTTTTGTAGAGGTTAATAGGTTTAACTATTTGATTATTATATTTTTCTGTTAATCGTTGAGTTTTCTCAACAGGATCAGCTAATAACGATTCAACCGGCTGACTCTCGTCAACAATGGCATTAACAAAAGAAGAGTTCGCGCCATTTTCTAATAAACGGCGCACCAAATAAGCTAATAAATCTTCATGATGACCAACAGGAGCATAAATGCGACATTGGATGTTTTCTTCACGCACTATTTGATCATATAAAGAATCTCCCATACCGTGTAAACATTGAAATTCAAAGCCGTCTTTATCATCACCTGCCAGTTCAACAATCGTTGCTGCGGTATAGGCATTATGTGTCGCAAATTGTGGGTAAATAGTATCGCGATAATCTAATAACTTGTTGGCGCAAGCGTGATAAGAAACATCGGTAGAAGATTTTCGAGTAAACACGGGGAAGTGGCGTAAACCATCTTTTTGGGCATTTTTAATTTCGGTATCCCAATAAGCACCTTTAACCAAACGCACCATCATTTTTCGGTTTGCACGAAGCGTTAAATCTCGTAACCAGTCAACGACAAAAATAGCGCGTTTTTGATACGCTTGTAACGCTACCCCAAAACCTTGCCAGTCACCTAATTCGCTATCGGTAAATACCGCTTCAATAACATCCAATGAAATATCTAATCGCTCAGACTCTTCAGCATCAACCGTTAGACCAATATTGTATTTTTTTGCCTGTAAGCAGAGTTCTTTTAATTTAGGCACTAATTCATTCATGACACGCGTTTGATGAGTGAACTCATAACGCGGATGAATAGCTGAAAGTTTAATAGAAATGCCAGGGACTCGGCGAGGATCATTTTTACCTGAGGTAACGGCACTAGCACCGATAACATCAATGGCATCTTGATAAGCTTTAAAATAGTTATTCGCATCGGCCATTGTGCGAGCGCCTTCACCCAGCATGTCGTATGAATAAACATAACCTTGTTGCTCTTTCGTCGTCGCACGTTCAGTAGCCGCGGTAATCGTTTCGCCCATAACAAACTGCTGCCCCATAATCTTCATCGCAAAGTTCATGGATTTACGAATAACTGGCTCACCTAAACGACCAACTGTTTGTTTCAATAAACCAAAATGATCTTTTGTACGCTTATCGGCATATTCCACCATAGAGCCAGTGATTAATAAGCCCCATGACGAGGCATTAACAAATAGCGAATCACTAGAGCCTAAATGACTGCTCCACTGACCTTGTGAAATTTTATCGCGAATTAAAACGTCTTGTGTGTGTGTATCCGGAACACGAAGTAAAGCTTCAGCCAAACACATTAATACAATGCCTTCTTCAGAAGATAATGAATACTCATTTAATAACGAATCAATAGCACCGTTACCTGCTTGATCTTCACGTATTTTCAGTACCATTTTACGGGCACGTTCCCAAGCACGACTTCGCGCACTAACATTTACTTCCGCTGCAGGTAAAATACAGTCAACAGCTATATGTTCATCAATACGATAAAACTCACGAATTTTCTGACGAATAGGGCAATCGGTTAATAATATATCGTTAAAAAGCATACTGGAGCCCTCAAAAAAACAAATTAATTCTTTTATTAGTTATAGTTGATATCAACTTTATTGGTGAATTTAAAAAGCGAATCAATAGGGTGTGTTATGTATTTTTCTAATACTTTGATTGTGGACAATAACTCATCTGAAAAGTTCTTCCCTGATTTTTGTGATGACCTTATATGTTTTGTCATTATCCACGTAAGTCATAGATCTTTAGGCTAATTCATCTCTTAGCATAATGAACTGTTAAGCAAAAAAAATCCACTAACACTGAAGCGTGTTAATGGATAGATTTATAAAAATAGAATGAGAGTGAAATTTTGCTTTTTTACTGCTGCGCTTCAACCTTTGCAGCTTTTCTAATTTCATCCACTTTATGCTTATTGCCACATATAGCAGCTTGACGATCATCACGATAATAACGAATGTCTATACAGTCTTGCTGATAACGACGTTCTAGTTCAGTACGTTTAAATACGTCACCTTTAGCGCTAGTAATTTGTCTATGTAACGCTTGGCATTGCTGAATTTGCTCTGAAGCAATAGTGATATCTTCGCAAGCATCATCAGAGCTAGAGCAACTTGCTAAGAGTAAAATTAAAGGAATAGCGAGGAAAACTGATTTATTCATTAGGCATCCATTTTAATTAAAAATGTTATTATTTATTATCAATCTATTATACCCAAGCAAAGGCTAAATGCGAGTCTGCTTGAAAAACAAATAACAGTAGTCGATACAGAAGTAATACAAATCAATAAAAAATGTTTATTACTTCTGCATCAACTAATGAACGGCTTTCTCCAACAGTTAATGAGTCGTCTAAAATTAATTTTCCGATGGCTTGGCGGTGTAGCGCAATAACAGGGTTACGAAAACGACCAAACATACGTTTTATTTGATGGTAACGACCTTCAGTTAAAACAACATTGGCAACATAAGTTGAAAGAATTGTTAACGTTACCGGTTGCGTTGTTATATCTTCATAAGAAAAGTACATGCCTTGAGCAAAGACGTTAATATATTCAGCGTTCAGCGGCTTTGCTAAGGTTACTTGATAGCTTTTTTCAACCTTATGTTTAGGTGACGTTAATTTTTCCGACCAACGACTGTCGTTTGTAAGCAAGACTAAACCCGAGGTATTTAAGTCTAAGCGTCCAACAATATGCAAACTTTCTTTTTCTGCCTGACTCCATTGCTCACCAAGCAGATCAATCACTGTACGGTGTTTTTCATCTTTAGTCGCACACACTACGCCAATAGGTTTATGCAGCATAATATAATGCGCTTTATTATGCTGTAATACATCACCGTCAAAACAAATATGGGAAAACGTATCTACCGCTTGAGCAACATCTTCAGCAATCACGCCATCAACAGTAATACGTTTTTGTGCCACTAATAAACGTACTGACTTACGGTTGATTTGACAACATTCACTAATAAAGCGATCTAAACGCGCCCGCGAAATAGCCATAGGTTAGCTAGCTGACAATGGTGGCAGTTGTAACTGCCCTGCAATAAGGTTTATGACTTTATGAAGTTTTTTTTGTAAATAAGGTGTTAATAACTTTTGCTGTGAGCTCAGTAACGTTAACTCGCTATCGGTTATAGCTACCATACACGTTAGTTGCTTGTTCTGCTCGACAAAAACACTAAATACATCATCAGAAAATAGAGTGAACTCTGACTGCTGTTGGTGCTTTTCCTGTAGCTCACTAAAAGCCTCTGGAGCCTGCAATTGTAACTCAATGAACACTGAGTTTTCTTCATCTCCATACCAATTGGTTGTCATGGTTTGAAAGTTAAATTGCGCTTCTAATCGATTTTTCACCGCATTAAGCTTAGGTAACATGATGACTAATTCATCACTGACTGTAATTATTATCGGCAGTTGCTCATTCATAGAAAACCTAAAAATTAATACAGTACGAAACCATATAGAATAAAACAGAGAACGACATAATAGCAATTATCTTCAATTAATGCTTTGCCTATAAACCTTTAAATTTTCGCTGAACGAAAAAAAATTCTTAATAAACTTGATATTTATATCCCTACTTACTGTGAATTAGAACGACTGAAATATCGTTATATTGAGGTTTACTACTAGCAATAGTGTAGAAGAAAGTTACAAAGCGGACGTTATCTATATCCGAATGAACAGTAAGTAGAGTAAATTCTTTGTCAGTCTATAATTTAATCAAAATTATGTTATTGTGAATGATGCTAACTTCCGTTTTAGTGATTTTATGAAGCAACTATTCATTTATATCGTAATCATTTTACTTATTGCTTCAGCGTCACTATATGCTGGCGCAAATGATAGTGGGATAATTAATGACCTCAAGCTTATCCCACTAACGGATCAGGAACGAATCTGGCTAAATGTACATCCTAATATTCTATTAGGTGCCCCCACAACTTATCCCCCTTTTGTTATTAAGAAAAACGATAATACTCATACAGGAATGTTAATCGATTTGATTGATGTGATTAATCAACGGCTCGATACAAAAATACGCTTACATATTGAAAGTTCATGGTCCGCTATTCAAGAAAAAGCCAAAGTTGGGAGCATTGATGGGCTAGCCCTAGGTGGGGAGCACTTTAAAAGAGAGCTATTTTTTAACCCTACCGAGGTATTATTTCCAACTTACTTCTACGTTTTCGCTCGTTCAGAAAATGAATTCAAAATAAATGAACTTAAAGATCTCTCAGGAATGCGTATAGGATATAAACGAGCGGCAGTGACTATCAAATCACTTCTCGACCAATACCCAGGTATTATTCCTGTACCTTATGAAGACAATAAATCTATATCAAAAGCGCTATTGAATAAGGAGATAGATGTTATTATCGGCTGGGTAAGTTTTGATAATTGGCGCAGGGATGTGTTACAAGGAACAATTGATAATGTTTTGATTATTGTCGATCACCCGATAAATATGGTAATGCATATACGTAAAGATTGGCCGGACTTAGTTCAAATACTAAATAAAGCTATTGCGGCTATTCAACTAGATGGTTTACCACAGATAATGGATAAGTGGTTTATTCAACGACCCAATCCATCTTTAAAACCAAAGGTTCAGTTAAGTATAGAAGAGCAAACTTGGTTAAAAGCCCATTCAATTATTCGGTATGGTTATGATCCATCATGGGCGCCAGTTGAATATACCGATAAAAATGGTCTTCATAAAGGTATATCAGCAGCTTACATGGAAGAAGTTGCTAAGAGGTTAAACATTAAAATAGAGCCCGTATCAAACTTGACTTGGGAGCAGTCAGTTGAGTTGTTGGGTAAGAATATGCTCGATTTACTTCCTGCCACAACAAGTACGGCAGAGCGTTTAGATAACATGGCGTTTACTCAACCTTATCTGTCATTGCCGATAGCTATTTTTTCTGGCGATGATATTCCTTACATTGGTGATATCGCAAGTCTTTATGGTCGAAAGGTCGCCGTACCAAATAACTACGCCACTTATGAATGGTTAAAAAAAGATCACCCGCAACTTTCAATAATACCAGTGGAAAATACCGAACAAGGATTAAATCTTGTTAATAGCAAGCAAGCTTATGCTTTCATAGGCAACCTGCTCACTACAAGCCACTATATTACTAAAACAGGTAAGCTTAATATCAGGGTGGTCGGTGACACACCTTACCGAAATGATTTGGCTATCGCTGTTCGTAGTGATTGGCCAATATTTACAGGGATTTTACAAAAAACATTAAACTCTATACCGCAGAGTCAAAAGGATGCCATTTATCACGAATGGATTTCTGTCCGTTATGAAAAAAGCTTTGACTATTCCCTTCTATGGAAAGTTATTGCTGGTATAGTTTTTATATTTTTGATTTTTAGTTTTTGGAACTGGAAGTTGAGCAATGAAATTAAGCAACGGAAATTAACAGAGAAAAAGTTAACATTGGCAAAATCCCAATATGAAAATTTATTTCGTCATGCAGCAGAAGGCATTATTGTCACAAATGATAAAGGTATTACATTATCTTTCAACCATACTGCTGAAAAATTATTTGGATATACATCACAAGAAATTATTGGTCAAAATGTTAATTTACTTGTAGACATTAAACATAGAGATAAACATGAACAGTATGTAAGTTCATATCATAAAAGTGGAAAATCAAAAATTATTGGTGTTGGTCGGGAGGTAAAAGGTTTAACTAAACATGGTGATGAGCTAGAGCTTTATATCTCTATAAGTAAAAATAAACATGAAGGCGGCATTCAATTTTTATCTATAATTCATGACCTTACAAAAGAAAAACAATTAGAGAGACGTCTTAAGTCAAGCGAAGAGTATTATCATCTACTTGCCGATGCATCTTTTGAAGCGATAGTAATTCACAACAAAGGGGTGGTTATTGATGTTAATAATCAATTATGTAAAATGTTTAAATATACACGAGAGGAGCTAATTGGAAAACAAATACTGCCATTAGTCATTGCACCTGAATCCATTGCAATAACTAGAATGAAAATAGCCAAAAATTCAACTACCCCGTACGAAATATACTGTATAAAAAGTAATGGTATAAAATTTCCTGTAGAAGTATTACCTAGCCATAAGCAAATAAGTGGTAAGTTTGTCCGAATAGAAGCCATACGAGATATAAGTAAAGCAAAACAACAAGAAATAAAATTAAAAAAAGCCAAGGAAGAAGCTGAGCAAGCCAACAAAGCTAAATCACGTTTTATTTCAAGTATGAGTCATGAGCTAAGAACACCTCTTAATGCTGTTATAGGTTATTCACAATTGTTACAGTTAGATGGTATGTCTCGTGAAGCGATGAAAGAATACAGCCTTGAGATTCTAAATGCGGGGAAACACTTACTTGATCTAATTAGCGATATTCTAGATTTAGCGCATATAGAATCAGACTTGATAGATATAAATCTAGAAGCTACAGATCTCGTAGCTGTATTAATAACGTCTATACGTTTGGCTGAAAGTTTGACCAAAGACATTAATATTTCGCTATCGCTAGAAGATTCAAAGTATACAAATTATTATGTTTTCGTTGACAAAGTACGTCTAAAGCAGGTTATTTTAAATTTATTGTCAAATGCTATTAAATATAATAATAAAAACGGTAGTGTCACAGTATCTATTGAAAATGGCGACGCAAAAAACCTCACCGTTAAAATAACAGATACCGGTAGTGGACTTTCTGAAGATGAAATTTCCGTACTATATGAACCATTTAATCGACTAGGTGCAGAAAATAGTAACATCCAAGGTACTGGAATTGGTTTAACGATAACCAGGCAACTTGTTGAAAAAATGAACGGAAGTATTAGTGTTGATAGCTCACCAGGTATTGGAACAAGCTTTAGTATTAATTTACCTCGTTCTCCTTCTTCACCCGGAACAAAAAATCACAATGCAGCACTTAATTTTAATGACACTGGAGACAGTACAATGAAAATATTATATGTTGAAGACGCTATTTCTAATCAGAAATTACTAAAAGCCATTATGGATACAAGAGCTGATATTAGTTTGACTACTGTCAGTTCAGCTGAATCGGCTATTGACTTAATCAAAGAAAATAATCCAGATTTGATTCTTTTGGATATTGATTTGCCCGGTATGAATGGATATGAATTTTTTGAGCATATAGAATCAATTGAAAGCTATAAATCTATACCTGTAATCGCCATTACAGCCAAAGCAATGGTTGACGATATAGAAAAAGCAAAAAAATATGCATTTGCTGATTACTTAACAAAACCCATTATAATCAATAATTTATTCAATGCTATTGAACCGTTCACCAAATAATATATCGTTTAAGTAAAAAGGTTATCGGTTACTGTTGTTCCACAGAGTTATAAATTCATTACGTCTTACTGTATTTCATAGTTTATCCAGTGATAAACGCTTTTGCTTTAGGTTATTTAAAAGATGAAAAAATCAAATCATCACTCAGCTTTTACAAATTGCTGATACCATTCGTCTTCACTTATTAAGTCTTTTGTTGACTCTATTTGGTCAATAAAAGTTAACCCGTTTAAATGGTCTATTTCATGTTGAAAAATGCGAGCAATAAACCCTGATAATTCTTTTTGCTGCATATTACCTTCTTGATCAAAATAGCGAACAGTGATCTTATTATGCCTTGGCACTAAACCATACACAGAATTTTTAGCGACTCTCCTTGTTAATGACTTTTTTGAGTGTTTTTCAATAAAGACGACACGTTTACCACGTCCGTTGCAGCAACTTGTCCTCTGTTCTTTCAATTAGATAGTCAAGAAACAGTCTTATATTTGGGTTTATATATATACCTTGTTGATATACAGCATAAACGCTACCACTAGACTGCTCATTCAGAAGTGGCTCCCAATCTCGTAAACAAATCACAAGCTGCTTATTTTTTACATAATCAGATATAATCCAATTTGAAAGCTGAACAACACCAAGACCACACAAGGCCGCTTCTAATAATGGTGTGCCACCTTTTGATTTAAGATTACCGCTAACTAACGCCTTAACCTTACGACGACTTTTTTTAAAATGCCAATAAGTTCTTTGCCTCTCTTGGTTGAGTAACAAACAATTATGTAATGATAAATCCTCAGGCTTTTCAATATTTTCATTTTTTGACAAGTAATCCGGTGACGCACAAACAAAGGTGTGATTGGGAATAATATTACGAAATTTTAAACTCGAATCTTTTGGTGTTCCTATACGAATTGCCAAATCAATATTTTCTCCTAGCAGATCAACCACTTTATTATCTAGTTCAATTTCAATTGTTATTTTTGGATATTTCTTTAAAAACTCAGAGATTATAGGACAAACACGTAACCGACCAAAACTTTCAAATACTGAAATTTTCAAATTTCCTTCAGGCTCTTTGTCACTGCCAGCCATAGACATAAGTAAAGAATCACTATCAGCGACTAAGTTAGATGCTCCTTCTAGAAAAACATGACCTTTATCCGTCAGTAATAACTGTCGTGTACTGCGCTTAAATAACTCGGATTTCAGTTCATACTCAAGATTATCAATGGCCCGAGTCACTGATGACGGAGCCATATTTAATATTTTGGCGGCTTTAGAAAAACTACCTTGCTCAACCACCTTTAAAAATATACGAACTGATTTTAACATACTCACCTTTGCGTTTTATGCAAAACTATTTGGCATATAACATCTATTCTAGTCACTATTGGTTAGTCATACAATACATCTTGTCATTCACAAACATTTGCGAGAACAAATATGCCAAGAATACCTTTTGAGAATATCCCTGAGAATTTAATGAGCTGCATGATGAAAACAGAGAAATATATCAAGAGCTTAAGTATTATTGATGAATCTTTTATGGAGGTGTTAAGGTACAGGGTATCAGTGATAAATCAATGTGCTTACTGCATTGAAATGCACTTTAAAGAAGCGGTTGCTGCGGGTGAAAGTGAATTACGTGTGTATTCATCATCTGCATGGAAAGAAACGAAATTTTATAATGAATCTGAGCAAGCATTATTGGCATGGACTGAGTCTGTCACCATGTTAAATGACACAACAGAGCAAAGGCAACAGTCGTTTACTAACTTAAGTAAGTATTTCAGCCAAGATGATATTGCAAACTTAACCTTATCAATTGTACAAATCAATTCTTGGGTTCGTCTGGCAAAACCTTTTGGTTTTGAAGCAGGAACTTATCAAGTTGGACAGTATTAATAGATGTACTATTCGGTAGCACTAATTGCTGCCTAATACATAACGAGCCTGTTAACAGAAAAATGGTCCGTACGCTTAAAAAGCATTAAAAGCCCGCTGTACTTTTCATTACAGTGGGCGTAATCATTTATGCAGCCTTTAGGTTATCTAAAAAAGATGAAAAATTAAATCATCACTCAGCTTTTACAAATTGCTGATACCATTCGTTTTCACTTATTAAATCTTTTGTTGACTCTACTTGGTCAATAAAAGTTAACCCGTTTAAATGGTCTATTTCATGTTGAAAAATGCGAGCAATAAACCCTGATAATTCTTTTTGCTGCATATTACCTTCTTGATCAAAATAGCGAACAGTGATCTTATTATGCCTTGGCACTAAACCACGCAGACTAGGAACACTTAAACAACCTTCCCAATCTTTTGCTGTATCACTAGAATACTGCAAAATTTCAGGGTTAATTATTGCTGTTGGTGCCATTGCTGGTGCATTAGGATAACGTTTATTGGGTTTAGAGCACATAATAAAAATGCGTACACTGTGATAAATTTGTGGTGCAGCAATGCCTACGCCGCCAGCTTCAGCAACAGCTAACATCATGTTATTGATCAATTGCTGGCACTCTGTACTAAGTATGCTTTTAACCTCAACCGCGGTCTCTCTTAATATCGAATGGCCTAATTGAGCTATGGAATAGGTATTACTGTTAACTTCATTCATTACGCTTTAGTCTTTAGTTTTAATGGTTACTTCAATATTTTTACTATTACCCGCATACCATTTTTGCACATAGATAGACCCTAAAACAGGTGGCATACCGTTTTCAGGTATCTCTTTATATCGAACACTGTTTTTATTATTTTTTTCAAATTCAAATTTTATTATTTTCTCTGCCACAACGAATGAAGCCTTATTTAACGTTTTTTGCATTGTATAAGAGCTAATGAGTAAGTCAACTAGGATAAGTCAACTAGGACACACGCTTATAAAAGCAAGCAAAAATGAAACGATAACACATGTTACCTATTCACTAAAAATAGGCTCAAATATTTTTAGTGACGGTATATAAATAAAATAAGAGCGGTTCACCTAATAGTTCGGACGTAATCAACCTTTTATCACTTCTTTCGATCTAATCACCTCATTGCTATTTCAAACAACCGCTAATTAATGTATAACGGCGTCATGAAAATTCCAAAAAGAATACAACCACTCGTTGAAGATGGTTTAGTCGATGAAGTTATTTGCCAGTTAATGAGTGGCAAAGAAGCCACTGTATTTATGGTGCGCAGTGGCAGTGACATCATTTGCGCAAAAGTATATAAAGAAGCCAACAAGCGTAGCTTTAAAAAAGCTGCGCAATATCAAGAAGGTAGAAAAGGTCGCAATAGCCGACGCGCTCGAGCGATGGAAAAAGGCTCGAAATATGGCAGAGGCCAGCAAGAGGATGCTTGGCAAAATGCTGAAGTAGATGCGCTGAACTTATTAGCTGAAGCGGGGGTTAGAGTACCTGAAGCTTACGGCTGTTATGACGGTGTACTGCTAATGGAGTTAATTACCGATGACGAGGGTGATGTTGCCCCACGTTTAAATGACGTAAGTATGTCTGCGGAGCAAGCTATTGAAGATTTTGAAACCGTTATTGTTTACATTATACGCATGTTATGCGCTGGTGTTGTGCACGGTGACTTGTCTGAGTTTAATGTCTTAGTTGATGCTTACGGCCCTGTAATTATTGATTTGCCACAGGCGGTAGATGCCTCAGCCAATAACAATGCTAAAACGATGTTAATTCGCGACGTCAACAACATGATTTCATATTATGGCCAGTTTGCACCAGAACTATTAGGTCGACAATACGCAAAAGAAATGTGGGCGTTATATGAAAAAAGTGAATTAACGCCTGACTCTGAATTAACAGGAAGCTTTTTAGGTGATAAACACGAAGCAGATGTTGATGGTGTCCTAGAAGAAATTAAAGCAGCCTTTGAAGAAGAGGAAGCAAGGTTAGAGCGTATTAAGGCGGCAGATGAAGTGGAGTAGGCTTGATAAAATACTACTCCTGAATATCACCACTTTAACGCCTTCTCTACCATGCTTATTTATACTGCGCTGTACCTAACTTTATTTAACACGTTAAGTTAACTAACGTTGCAAACTGACGTGGTTAGCCTGACTTTAAAGAACTGCCTGAGTATTTATAAACAGATCAAGCAGTTATTAAATTAGTGATTTGATTAACTTCGCATTTTTTTCTTATCTAGAACAATAAGTTTTTCTTCTGCCGAGACGACAATGGTATTTCTGCCGCTTTCTTTGGCTTTATAAAGCGCTTTATCTGCGGCAATAAAGACATCTGTCGTATTTGAACGACGCTCCGTAAAAGTGGCAATGCCAAATGAACAGGTAATTGCCAGTACCTTATTTTGAGATCTTAATTCAAACTTTAAACTATTTATCACCTTTTGAAGCTTTTTAGCTAACTGGGCTGCTTCTTTTAAATCTGTAGCTGGCATGATAATAACAAATTCTTCACCGCCATAACGGGCAACATAATCAGTAGAACGGATTTGTTTTTTTAACGTTTGACCTATGCATTTTAATACTTGGTCACCAACACTGTGACCAAAAGTATCATTAATACGCTTGAATTTATCGGCATCAATTAACAGTAAGGTTAAAGGTAATTTAGAAGTAGACCAAGACTTTCTTTCTTTGTTTATTTTTTCTACATAACCTTTACGGTTTCCGATAGTGGTGAGTTCATCAACTAATATACTTTCTTCTGCAACATTTAATTTTTTTTCCAACTTTTCGATAAAAGTTGCCGTAGAGCTGACTTTATAACTTAGATCACTAAT
>JAWSUX010000283.1:0-14668 GCA_033852215.1 Colwellia sp.
ATAACGTGTTTTTATTTGAAAAATAATTGTGGAACTTATGGTTATTAAGCGTTATTTATTTTATATTTCGCAAAATTATTCTTATGCTATTTTACGGCCTTTACAAGCGGCTATCATCGCTCGGGGTGATCAAGCGGCATGGTTTTTAGAAGGAGATGAGGTCTCTGCTGGCTATTTGACAGTTACAGAAATCCAATTAAAAACTGTTACAGAAGTAAAAGCATACCAAGCTGATGTTGTTTTTGTACCAGGTAATGTTGTACCTGATTTTATTTCAGGCATAAAAGTTGGCGTTTTTCATGGTTTTAATGCGGGTAAGTTAAATCGACGCGGTTTAGAAGATCATTTTAATATTCGTGGTTGTTTTGATTTATATTGTACGCAAGGTCCCAATACCACCTTGCCATTTATTGCGTTAGCTAAACAACACCAACATTTTTCAGTTAAACAAACCGGTTGGCCAGCATTAGATCCTTTATTTGAATACTCAAAAAAGAATGATAAAACTAAACCTGTCATTCTAATGTGCTCTACTTTTTCAAGAGCATTAACTTGTGCGCCGCATTTATTTGAAACGGTTAAGCGCTTGAGCTTGACAGGAAAGTGGCAGTGGTTAATTCAATTTCACCCTAAAATGCCTATAGAGATAATAGAACAATACAAAAATATTGAAAGTGAACACCTTTCTTTTGTTGAAACGGATAATGTTATTCCATTATTGCAACAAGCTGATTTAATGGTATGTGATACCTCGTCAGTATTAATGATGTTTTTAATGCAAAATAAACCCGTAGTTACTTTTAATAATATTTCACCTAAAAATTATATGGTTAATATTACAGATAAAGACAAACTAGAAGAAAGTATTGAGTATGGTTTGTTATACCCTAAAGAACTCAGAAAGAGAGTTGAGAGTTTTATCAGTGATACGCATCCTGATATTGATGGTTTGTCATCGATGCGAGTATTAGCTGCTGCAGATGAGTTGTTATTAGGACAAAATTTACCAACTAAGCCAAAACCGTTTAATTTATTAAGGCGGTTTAAAATGCGAAAAAAACTAAACTATTGGCGTTGGTGAGCTACTTATTATTAAAGTTTTAGTAACTTAAATTCGCGTTAAAAACGTTTAACGCGAAAGTATGTTTTCAAAAAAAGTAATATAACTTTCAACGGTTTTGTTATGAGACATTACGGTGTTTATCGTGTTAATGGCACCATCTGCTAAGCGTTGCTTTTCTTGTTCATTTTGATAAAGGTGGCTAATGCGATCGGCAATGGCTTCACTGTTACCAATAGGAACAATATAACCATTAATGTCTTCTTTGATAATTTCCATAGCACCTTCGTTGGCAGATGTTATTACCGGAGTCCCACTTGCTAAGGATTCCAATACAACACGAGGTAAGCCCTCTCGTTCTGAAGGCAGTACTAGTACATCACAAGCTGCAGCAATTTGTGGCACATCACTTCTAAAGCCTGTTTCAATAATGTGTTCACTCATTCCTGTAGCTTTTATTTGCGAAGAGAATGGCTCGCAGTTAAAATTATCGCCCACTAAAATAAGTTTTATATTAGCTAAGTTCGTTAGGTGTTTCATCGCATCTAACATAAAGTGCATACCTTTGTAGGGTCTAGGGCTACCGATACAGAGAATATTGAAATTGCTTGGGCTAGTACTTAAAGTTGAAAGCTCTACTGCGGACTCATTGTACCAGTTGCGGTCATGCCCTTTATAAATAGCAATAATATTAGCTTTGATTGCTGATCTTACCTTAGTATCAACATGATTTTTTACGGCATTGGATACGCAAACATAACCGTTTATTCTTGGATGTAATGTACATAAGTAATTGCTAGGATCCGTTTTATACATACCACCGGTGGTGCCACGATAAGCAATCATCTTTGCTTTGGTGCCTATACAAGCAAAAGCAGCGTTGGGGATGCCATTAGACTCCGTCGCGTAAACAATATCAATGTTATGCTGCTTGATATAACGATGTACTTGTTTAATAACGGATAAGCTATATTTTTTTAAGGAAGACAACTTGACTAAGTTAATGTCTGCTTTTTTATAGTCCGCATAATAAGCGTTACTTTCACAGGTAAATAGTGTGACCTCATGACCTGCCTTTGCCAGACTTATATAACATTCCGCCTCTGGGCGAACTGCGTTATATGAACGTCCTCTATTTGGAATCGCTAATATTTTCATGGAATTATTGCTCATAATAAAGAAATAGCGGTAGGTTAAGGCCGTTATTTCTTCTATGTCTAGTATGTTGTTCCCTAAGGATATTTCGAAAGGTAGAGGGTTACTGCCAGTTATCGATATTAGAACGGCGACGGCTAAACAGTCGTGGTAAAATAAGACCTAAAACTAAGCCAAAACCTAAAACAATAGCGCCATTAAAAAACCATTGTTTCTTAATGTTGGTATCTTGATCTTTTAATTTATTACTGGTGTTAGCTAAGGTTGTTTCAAGTTTACTTGCTTCGCTAGTTAGTTGTTTGTTTTTTTTCTGTAGGCTGGCGATAGTGCTCTTTAACGCGTTAACTTCGCCATCAAGTTGACTAGTAAAATCACTGGCGTTGGCAATCTTGCCATTTAACTCGGCTACCACAAAACGCAAACCTGACTTATTGGTAATATATTTTGTCTCAACCCAGGTTTTTCTGTTTTTATCATCGATAATTTCACTGTAATCTTTTTCTGACTGACCCGTGATTTTTATTTTAGAACCCGCAGTAATTGTACCCAAAATTTTATAGTTAGTACCCGCACCCGCATGCATAAAAATAGAGAGATCATCAATTATAAAACCTTGCTCTAACCTTGTTAAATCTTCAGCTTGCGCTAACAAAGAACAAGTAAGTGTCAAAGTAATTGGGATGATGCGGTTTAACAAGTTCTTCATAATACAGCCGAAAAATAAAATAATATCAAATACTATGTGTTTAGTGCTTTGATGGCAAGGCTTTAATAGCAAAGTGCTATTGATTATATTGCTAAAGTTGGACTCTTTTCTCGTACAGTGTATGCTGTTATCCGTTTTGTCACCTGACCTGAAATAAAATGACAACTGAAATTGAACTTAAATATTTATTAATGCCTGCAGAAGACTTATCCTCAGAAATTAATGTTGTGGAAAAAATCACACAAATATTAACTAAGCAGTCTTTTTTGTTTAAAACAGAGCAAAAAACATTATCCAATTATTACCTTGATACACCTGAATTAGCCTTGCGCCAATTAGACATGGGATTGAGAGTTAGGGGGATTCAACTTGGTGGGCAAGCACTACACTATGAGCAAACCATTAAAACGGCTGGCGAAGTCATTGGCGGATTACATAAACGCCCCGAATATAATGTTGATATTGATGATGATAAAGTAAAACTTGTTTTATTCCCTGCTGAAATTTGGCAAAATAATTCTGCTAATGTCGTTAACTTACAAAATAGAATAGTACGATTATTTAATACGCATTTTGCACGAGTTACTTGGACTATTACCGTGGGTAATAGTGTTGTTGAACTCGCTTTTGATCAAGGGATTATCAGCTGTGATGATTTTGATAAAACTGATGTTATCTATGAGATAGAAATTGAATTAGTAAGCGGAGAGCAACAAGCTTTGTTCACATTAGCAAAACAGTTACTAGCACATTTCCCTATGCGTCCAGGGCACTTAAGTAAAGCAGCTCGTGGTTATACTCTAGCAGCTGAGTTTTTTCAGTTAAAGAATACACAAATTAAAGAAGTAGAAAATAAAGCAGGTAATATAGCTACCACTATAAAATTAAATCACTTACCAATAAAAACGGTATTAACACAAGAAGAGCTAATACTTGAAGTTATACCTATGCAAAGCCAGCATACGATAAGCGAGGTATTTCGATGCGGGCTTGATTTTTCTTTGACTAAATTGCAGTGCAGAGTAGATGATTATATCCAAAATCCTTCATTTATTTGTTTGATTAAAATAAATGAATTATTAGCATTAATAAGGCAAGGTTTTTGGTTGTTTGAACAAGAGTTAACACTCGCACAATTAGCCATTCGAAATGAATTGGGTTACTTTATTGATCAATTTCATTGGCTTGACCATGCTAAACACCTGCAAGAGTTAATCAGTAAAAGTGGTGCTTATGGTAAAAAGTTGGCGCATAGCCATGAACTTATCACTGCATTGCAGTTAAAAAATAAGCAATTCCCTAGCGTTAACGATGTTGTTAAACTTTTTCATAGTGAACGTTTCAATCTTTTGCAATTATCACTATTAGAACTATTACTTGATAGACAGATACTTACTAAAGAGCAAGCTACACAAGAAACACAGCAAGCACTAATAATGTTTGCTCAAACTAAGTTAAATTCAGCCTTAAATAATATAAGCAATGAAATGCATAAGCCTGCAGATTTACCTATCTCGCAAGTCATGGATAAATATATTAGTATCCATAGCTTGCTGATGCAAAATTTATTAACGGGTAGTTGGTTTAGTTCACTCTTTGGTGACACTAATAATCAGCAAAAAGTAGTAGATTATGGGAAGTCTTGGCTAGATATCGAACAGGGTATTAGTGAGCTGCAAACATTACGTTTATTACAGCAGCAATTGATGATTTTACAGCATAGTGAAGGCAAACTTGTGGTTTGGCTTAATAGTAAAATAGAGAACCTTTTACAAGCGATAAAACAGTCACAATTATCTGCGCTTAATGTGGCGCCTTATTGGCAGGAATAACTGTTAATAGAGCTGTTAATCCCCTGTTTTAGCTACTAGCGTCTTGCTTATTAACAAAATCAATTAACTCGTCCATTAGTTTCTTTTTAATTTCGAGTTGCTGATCTGCTTGTAGCTGGTACTTCTGCGCTAATACTTCGTAATCACTTGGTGCTAAGCTTACGGTGAGGCGAGGGCGTTTGGGTTTTTTATTAATAGGCAAACCTAAAATATCGCGTATCTGATCAGAAGGGCTTAGACCAGCATCAAGGGCTTGTTTTCGAATAGATAGTTGTATCTTTTCATCCATATCAAAAGCAACTTGCACGGCTTTTATTGCTTTAACGGATGATTGCCACTTCTCGGGTAATTTTCTGCTCATTAGGATTACCTTAACTGCCCGGGTACATATCAACAATATCACTTAACGGACGAAATAAAGTTAAGCAGACTTCAGTATCACCATCTTGCCATACTTCAACATCAATGCCGTAACTTTGCTCTTCGTTAAATAACGCGTATAACTCAAACTGCTCACCAGCATCGCTACCTTCATAAGACGATAAGTTTTCACTGCGATGATCTTTACGATGGAAATAACCGACCTTAGCAAAGGTATTTTGTTGGTATTGCTCGCTACTCCAACCGGAGGTTAGCGCGGTATCTGTTTGCTTATCGAGAAAAGCTTGTCCCGGTTCGTCGAAAATTTCGCTAAAATGCGTCAAGTCAAATAAGCTTTCAACATCCTCATGGGCTATTTTTAAGGAGAATTTTAGTTCGGTGGTATCGTCTACCGCTAAAGATAAAAATATTTCAATGTTATTTACGCCAAGCAGTGCCCATTCAGTTTGGACATTATGTTCAAATTCATAGCTATTAACCGCCTTTACTTGAAACTCTTGCTTTCTTAAAGATTCAGGTAAAGCAAAACTGTCGGTTAAAACAATAATATCGCCAACAAGTAACTGATTAACTTTAGATAGTTTTCTAGTTTCAGTACTGGATTTTCCACTTAGTTTAGAAAAAGTTTTCTTTAAAAAATTCATGTAAATGCCTACTTACTTTATTAACTAGCGCTACTTGTTTGATCGAAAAAGCACCAAGTCGCATTGTGGATAAATGTTACTTGATGCTATAGGGCAGTATAAGTGAAATTATTTCTGCTTCGCTTTAATTCTATCTAACACTGAATTAGCGCTATTGTCTTGTGCGCCAATGCCAGCAGCTTTCAATTGAGCTTGCAACGAGGTATCTGAATCTTCAGATTCAAGTATTTCAGCCGCTTTCATTTTGTCATCAAATTTTTGTTGTTTTGCTTTAATGCGCTCTAATGAATCTTTTGCGCTAAGCAGTTTAGAGTTACTTGATGAAAAGTTATCAGTGATGGCAGACGTTGCTTTTTGCACACTTTCTGTCGTTTTCACCATAGAAAGCTGACGTTTGTGTTCTGCTACTTGGCGCTCACTCTTTTTCACTAACTCTTTTAAACGCTCACTGCTTGTTGTGTAGCTGCTTAACGCTTGTTGTTGGCTTGCTAATTCAGTTTCTAAAGTGGCAATTTTTTCTGCAACGGCTAAAGCCAACGTTTCATCACCTTTTTCCAGTGCTTGTCCTACATAACCTTCATGTTCACTCACTTCTCTGGTTAAGCGATCAACGTCACGTTTAGCTGACATTTGTTCAGCCATAACACCGGTTAAATCACGTTTTGCCTTAGTAAGGTGATTTTCAGCATCACGAATTTCTTGTTCAAAAATACGGGTTGCATTTGCATCGACAATCGCTTCACCAGCTTCTGATGCACCACCACGAATAGCAGTCATAATTTTTTTAAATATACTCATTTCTTTCTCCTAATTTACATATAATAAGGTGATTGCTTGATTAGTTTTTGTTAGATCAAGTAATCACTCATATCGTCAATAACTTCTACCGCATTATTGCTCAGTACGGCTAATTCATGTTCAATGTCTGCCAAACTTGAGCCGATTGATAATGCGCCAAAAACAACATACTTATCGCCAATTTTTGAAAATGATGATAATGGCATAGGAATATTCATTTCCAACATGCTTTCGTGCATTGGTGCAATACATTCAGTTTTAACTTCTTCAGTACCCCAAAGGTAGCTAATGCAAAGAATTTGATCATCTGTTACTGAAACAAAAACAGGTAACTCTTCACGTCCTAATATACTAATTTGCAATACATCTACTTCGCCAGATATTGGTTGGCAATCAAAGTTCATGCCTGTATCTGAATTGTCTGCCAAGCTATTTAAGTGATCGGCTATGGTATGAATATTCATGTATTTCCTTTCCTTCCTTTTACTTCGATGAGAAGTTTGTGAAAAATTAAGTGACATATTATGTCGCTTGAGTGAAATTTAGCATCTTGACATAATATGTCAAGTGTTTTGTGTAAATCAATTGATAACGATTGAAACCTTGTTCTATTTAGTACTTAGTTCAACCCTTGTTGGTCTTGCCATGCCTGCTGATGAAGTTGATAAATGGTATGACTGCCTAATATATTGACATCAACTTTATCCTTATGTTGATAAAAATCATTTGGAAAAACAAAAGCGGCTTTTAAATTTTCAAGATTCAGCCATGAGTGCTTCACGGGTAGCTCTTTTAATTTTTTCAACCTTGTTAACGCACTAGCGCCATTTTTTGCAGCGATAGTCCAGCCCCATTCGCCAAACGTAGGCACGTTATCATGGTATTGCTCAACATGAGCATAGTCAGCCGCTGCCATGGTTTTACCAATAGAAATAAAAGTGTCTTTGGCATGGTATGGGCTAGTGGATTGCACGGCAATTAAGCCGTCTCCGCTGAGTAACTGTTTTAATCTAGCATAAAAATTAACCGAGTAAAGTTTGTTCAAATCTGGATGGCTCGGATCAGGTAGATCAACAATAATAGCGTCAAATGTTTTTTTACTTTTTAATAACGTATTAATGGCAATAAAAGCATCGGCGCGCATAATGGTTACACGTTCATCTTGCAAACTATTTTGATTCAATTGTGTTATTTGACGAGCAAGTCTGTCATTAACATGTAACTCTGGCTGTTTGAAAATATCAATTAATTCACCATCTAAATCAATTAACGTTATCGTTTTAGGCGAGTATTGCAATACATCTCGCAAAGCTAAACCATCACCACCACCAATAATAAGAATATTGTCGTGGCGAGCTGAAGCTGCTAACACGGGGGCAACTAAATAATCATGGTAGATATGTTCGTCAATTGAAGAAAATTGTAAACGGCCATTAAGGTAAAAGTTAATAACCGTTTCTTGGTCTGTACCTAAACTCAAACCCATTTGACGCTCAGTAAAGGTAAGCTGCTGATAACGTGTTTTATCGGAGTGCACAACTTTATCTAAATAAAGTAGGCTATTCATCTGGTTAAGCCACTGATTACCATAATTAAACAATAGAGTGATAACCAGTGCTAAAACGATATGTAAGCTAACAAACGTTTTTCGCCAAGTAAGCTTTTGCCAATAACGCAGAATAAAAAAACTACCTGCTATTAAGTTCAAACTCGCGGTTAAAGCGGCAGCTTTACTGATATCTATACTGAGTAATAATATCACCCAAATAGCAGCACCTATGCCCGCACCTACATAATCAGCACCATATATAGTACCTAAGTTGTTAGCTAAATGTTGTTGGTGAATTTCTTCACGAATACGCGCAATTAACGGAATTTCCATCCCGATAAAGAAGCCCAATAATATGCCGAAAAAATAAGGGCTTTTAAGTGCTAACCAGCTTAATTGCTGAAATAAACCACCTTGGGGTTTCATATCAGGGGGTAAATAAAGCATATCAGCAATTAACTCAGGCAATAGCTGAGTCACCGCGACTAAGCCGCCAATAATTAGAATGGCACTGGCACCTAGTAAGGCAATAATTAGCTCTAAATAAACAAAACCATTAAATGCACAGCGTACTTTACGCGCAGCAAAAGCACCTAAGCCCATGGATACTATCATTAACCCTATCATGGTGTAGATCGTACTTTCCATCACACCTAATACACGACCAGCATAGTGAGAAAGTAGGTATTCGTAAATTAAGCCGCAACCTGCGAGTACAGCCATGGTCATGATGAGTAGGAAATCATCAAGAAAGTGAGCGTTTTTTGAGGGCATGTTGGGATTAATATCTGAAAGGGTAGTTGAAGGATCCCTAAGGCCGAGACCTTAGGGATGAATAATTACATGTTAAGCGACTAAGTCGTTACGTATTTATGCCATTAAAGCTGTCAATATAAAGGCAATGGCAATACTTGTTGCCATTTCAATGCTTGCAACGCCAATGTTATGCTGTTGGTCAACTTCTTCTACTAAGTTAATTCCCCATAATACAATACGTTTTGCTAACGCGGTTAATAGTGCTACTAATAAGGTCATTACAATACCAAAAACCAACCAACCCAATAAATTAATAACAAGTGTTTCAGGGCTATAAGTTAGAAAATGGCTCGCTGCTGTTACGGCAAGTGCCGTACTGATCACTTGGCCACTGTAACGAATAGCTAATGCGAGTTGACCGTTGCTTAAGGCTTCTTGCAAACAATCGTCTTGATTGTTCTTTGCGTATTGTTTTTCACGTAACCGTGTAACAATGACCAGCACTAATTGCGCAACAAAAAAACCACTGGTAATAGCGATAAAGGTACTGATATCTAAACCATCAACCCAAAGTAATACGGCACGAATAATAATGGCAGTAGCAATAGCTCCTGCCGCATCAATAATACCAATGGTTAAGTTTTTCTCTATGATCAGTGCGGTTTTATCTAAACGTTGCAAAGCTACTTTATCGTGTATCATACGGCCGACTTTGATTAAAATTAAGCCGTAACCACCATAAGCAAGCATACCAATAGCTTCCATAGACAAACTGCTGGCCGCTTCCCCAGTGATAGCCCCTGTTAATACAATGCCTAATGCCAGTATGCTGCCCGCGACACTAATACCAAAAGCAAAGTTGTCGTGTTTGGCTAGCTCTTCGGTACTGTTTACTTTCGCGCTTAATCCCGAGAGAAAGCGCATTGCGCCTAACAATAGTATTGCGATGGAAATATCAATGGCTAAAATAGCTAATAATTTAGCGTTGAAATCGGGATTAGCACCAACGAGTTCTATCAATGTATTCATAATATTTACTATTCCTATTGCTAACTATTTACCACGACGAAAGCCGCGAGATGTGTTGGTATTTGAATTTCTGAAACTAGAGCTTTTACTTGCATAGCTACTCTTTTTGACACTGTTACTACGAAAACGTTTAGCGCTGCTTTGTGCTGTTTTACTTTGGCTTGATAAACTTGAAGAGCCAGCACGGTTTTTACTGTACGGGCTAGTAAATTTTTGTCCGCGGCTAGCGAAAGATTTTTTGGTGCGAGTATCGAGCTTTGTTTGTTTTGTCAGTTGTGCAGGTGAGCTATAACGGGTGCGACCATAGTCATTATAATAACTGTAATTACGACTTCTGCCCCAGTCATTGTAGTATGTGCGACGACCAAATAAATCGCCCATCATAGAATACATGCCATACCAAGCCCAAAAAGACATGCCACTGCTGTTTGTTTGCCAATGACCATAACTTGGATTGCCAATAAGCTGTTCACCCGTGCCAAAATCTTGCGCATTATTGGCCCGTTTACTTGCATTTTTTGATAAAGAATTAATGCGTGGTAATTGGCCGTCAGACATATCAGACAGTACATTTAATGGGTCACTTAACGCATCAGAATATAAAACAGGATCTGCTGCTTGGTATATATTAAGTAGTTCATTATAAAGTGCTTGGCTTGAGCTAAACATTTGCGGCTGATTTTTTGCGGTATTGAGTCGATCTAATAAGGCCTTAAACATAGGGCCTTCAATACTAGCATCTTTACGAAATTCCGCGATTAATGGTGATAAACTCGGCTTACTTTGCGCTACTTTATCAGCATATTGATTAATCAAGGTGGCGTTACGAACTTGACCATTGGTTAGCGCTTCACCTAATTGAGAAACTCTTTTTTCAGTAATGGGAAGCTGTTGTGTTATTTGCTCTTTTACAGGATCACCACAACCAACTAAACTGAATGTGGTAAGTGTGATTAAGAGTAATAAAAAAGCTGTTTTTAGTGTTTGCATTTCTGCCATCATCTCCTCAAAAATGCTATGTTATCAAAATAGTGCTTAACTTAGTTTATTAAATTAGTTTATTAAATTAATAATTAACTACTAAAATGAAACAAACTTATCAAACGTAATGTAAGTATTTATTTTATAGCGCTAATTAATAGCATTAACGACATATTATGTCTAGTTTATTAGTTATCAACTTTTGGAGTGCTTGTGCCTTTATTTTTTCCTCCCCTGTTAAAAGAGCAGCAATGCCAGAGTTGGCAGCGCTTTACTGAACAACACCCAAAAGCCTGTCAAAATTTAACTGAATTGCAAACCATACACTTTCAACAGGCACTGGCATTGAGTGATTTCATTTTAGCGAGTGCTATACAAGCGCCTGAATTGGTCGTTGAGTTATTTACCAAAGGCGAGACGACTGAGTTACCGGATTATAAAAATTTACTAACGGGGTTATTGGTTAATTGTCAAGATGAAGTAAACCTGCATCGACAGCTTAGGCGTTTTCGTTTACAACAAATGGTACGTATTGCCCTTGATGATCTGTTATTTGATGCTGATTTAGAATTTTCATTGTTATGTTTATCTTCATTAGCCGATGAACTTATTTTAGCGAGTTTATGCTGGTTAACCGATTTTTGTCAGACAAAGTGGGGCGTGCCTAAAAATAATCAGGGAGAAACTCAACAATTACTTGTTTATGGTATGGGAAAACTCGGTGGCAAAGAGCTTAACTTTTCTTCTGATATCGATCTTATCTTTACCTATCCTGAAAGTGGTGAAACGGTTGGCTGCCGTCGTAGTATCGACAATCAACAATTTTTTATTCGTTTGGCACAAAAACTTATTGCCTCATTACATCAAGTTACGGCGGATGGTTTTGTTTATCGAGTCGATATGCGTCTAAGGCCTTTTGGTGAAAGTGGCCCGTTAGTCTTAACTTTTGATGCCATGGAAGATTATTATCAAGAGCAAGGCCGAGACTGGGAGCGTTATGCCATGCTGAAAGCACGTGTTATTGGTGATTCACCTTATCATGCACAGTTATCGGCAATGCTGCGTCCTTTTGTCTATCGTCGTTATATTGATTTTAGTGTTATTGATAGTCTACGCCAAATGAAAATGATGATCACCCAAGAAGTACGTCGTAAACAATTAATTAACAACATTAAATTAGGCTCTGGTGGTATTCGTGAAGTTGAGTTTATTGTGCAAGTTTTTCAGTTAATACGTGGTGGCCGTGTTAAAGAGTTACAGCAACGACGTTTGTTAACGGTTTTACCACAATTGGTGTTAAGCGGTGAGCTAAGTGAAAGTAGTAAACAGATATTAAAAAATGCTTATCTATTTTTACGACGGGTTGAAAATATTATTCAAGCATTAGCAGATAAACAAACGCAAACCCTACCGGATACCGCTTTAGATCAAGCGCGTATTGTGACTGTGCTTAAACTGGATAGTTGGGCAGAATTTCTTGATTTACTTGCTGAACAAATGAATGGAGTACATGAGGAGTTTGAAAAATTGATCGGCTTACAAAGTCCTAACTATCAAGCGGCTGATGAACATTGGGTTACGTTATGGCACAGTCGTTGGGGTGATGACGAATCAATTACTTGGCTTGAGAAAGATGAGCACAATTGGCCCAGTGAAAATGTATGGCAGGTATTAAAAGATTTTCGTGAAGATGTAGCTAAACGTAGTTTGGGTAATAGAGGTCGACAAGTACTCGACAAGCTTGTTCCTTTACTGTTGTGTCGGTTACAAAAATCCAAAAAAGCTGATGTGGTATTGGCTCGAGTATTAGCAGTATTTAGACAAATAGTAACACGCACGGCATATTTGGAATTGCTTTTTGAGAATGAAGGGGCTTTTAAACAATTGATTCACTTATGCCAAGCCAGTAGCTGGGTGAGTGATTATATTGCTAAATATCCTATTTTACTTGATGAGTTGATTGACCCTAAATTACTACATAATTCACCTGAATTATCGAGTTATGCTTTAGAGTTGAGAGAGCGTATGTTACGTACGCCTGAAGATGATCTGGAAGCGCAAATGGAGGCGTTACGTCAGTTTAAGCAATCTCAACAACTGCGTATTGCCGCTGCGGATATATCAAATATATTGCCAGTAGATAAAGTAAGTGATCACTTGACTGCGCTAGCTGAAGCCATTCTTGCCGAAGTTATTAATTTAGCGTGGCAGCAAATAAGTGAGCGTTTTGGCGTACCAACAAGCTGCCTTGCTGATAACCTCAAAGATAAAGGTTTTGGCGTAATAGCTTACGGCAAAACAGGCGGTTGTGAGTTGGGTTATAGTTCTGATCTTGATTTGGTTTTTGTTCACTGTAGCGAGCGAAATGAACAAACATCAGGGTGCGCAGACGCTAGTAAAGTGATTGCAGCCAGTCAGTTTTATATGAAGCTAGCACAACGCATTATGCACATTTTTAATACCCGCATGAATAGCGGTATTTTATATGAACTTGATATGCGGCTTCGGCCATCAGGTAACTCTGGTCTACTTGTTGTACACCTTAATACTTACGCAGAATATCAAGAACAAGATGCTTGGACATGGGAACATCAAGCGTTAGTAAGAGCACGAATGATTTATGGTAATGAGGAATTAACAACTAAATTTTCCCATATTCGTCAAGATATTCTTTTTAGAACACGAAAGTTAGCGCAACTAAAAACGGATGTGCTTAACATGCGAGATAAAATGCGCAACCATCTAGACAAGTCTACTGAGCAGCAAGTGGATATTAAACAAGGTTTAGGTGGTTTAGTTGATATTGAGTTTTTGGCACAGTACTTAGTGTTAGCCCATAGTTCGGCACAACCAGCCTTTATGTCTTCTTGTGATAATTTAGGTATTTTTAAAGCGTTGGCAGGCGGGGGGGTATTAACACAAGCAGAGCAAGAATTATTGAGTAATACTTATAAAAAACTTAGAAGTTTAGGGCATCAAGCAGCGATGCAAAATGAAGCTTTATTAATGATAAAATCAGATTATATCGAACAAGAAAGTATTGTGGCACTTTGGCAGAATTTTTTATTTACTTAATATTTTTTAGTAAACTAATAAAGGTTATTTGCGCCAAGCAAAGTACATTCCTCGTCTAAAAATGGCCGAGGCATACTTTCTATAACAACGACAGTTCGTTGTCGATAACAAAAATAAATTGAAAGTCCTGACTCAAAGTGGCCTTCTATTGCTTTACCTACTTGGTAAGCCGTTTTTAAAATGTTTTTCTCAATGCGGAAGGGATCTTTTACTATATAATCTCGATTAAGCCACCAAATAACTTCTATACCATCACTATTTGCATACTCCGCTAACTTTTGATAAATAGTTTCGCCTTTTCTAAATGGACGAGACTGAGTACTACCCTGCCAATTTTTTTTATACGGACGGACAACCATCTCTCTTGCTTGCAGTAACTCCTCTAAGTTTCCTTTTGGATCAGGAAGATAAATAATGTTATTACGAATTTTTGGTCCCTTGCCATCCATGTCACCATATAAATTAGCATAAAATTTTGATAGACCAGCCGCCGCCGCATTCTCTATTTTACGGGGCTTAGGCGGTTTTTTTTCGGTTTTTTTTGCTGGTGCTTGGTCTGCTACCGATGCGGAATTATTTGTTTTTGTTATTGAGTTTGCAGGATGATCTAAAGAGAGTAAGAAGTCTTGGTTAGCAAAAAAAGCCCAAGCCAATATAACAAGCAACATTCCTAATATGATATTACGCAGCCAAAAGTTCATC